>NZ_JBSSFD010000024.1:0-63277 GCF_054062295.1 Lysinibacillus sp. TE18511 | reverse complement strand
TGTTGCTGTCGCTTCGCTTTCGCACAGATAAAACATTGTTGCTGTCGCTTCGCTTTCGCACAGATAAAACATTGTTGCTGTCGCTTCGCTTTCGCGCAGAGCAAAGCTCCCTGGGGGCGTCCGATGAGCCGCTTGGGCCAACAGGTGTTTTTTGCGCGAAAGCGTAGTGCAACGTAGCGACAGCAACAGCAGGATGTTGGTCACGAAGGCGTTATCACAGGATGTGATGGTTTTAGTCTTCGTTCCTCTATTGCTGATCCTCAAGGAGTCGCTCAGTCTCCACACCAATCAACCAATTCACATAGCGTGTATCTTCTGGCACGTCTCTCTAATTTATAATGTAAAAACATAGTGTTAACATGTGCAAATATATAATCGCGTCGCTGTTTTAAATCTATTCTGTTTGAATATATGGTAAGAAGTTAATTAATCCTAGCATAGTTCCCCTTTTGACAAGATAATTGCTTGCCCTCCTACCATAACTCTTGGATTATTTTTATTTATTAATTTTGTAATGATGTTAGAAGGTCTGCCCATACTATACCCTTGAAGAAACGAGTACTCTTGATCGAATTTATTTAGTACGTGGTTATGAAAAAGATAATAAGTTAACGCCCCATTTGAAGTACCTGTTGCGGCTTCCTCATCAATACCGTAGAGTGGACAAAAGTTTCTACTCTCCGCTATCCCTTCTTTTGTGTCGAGCGTAAATGCATGCACGCCCCCCACTTTATTGATCTTTGTATATTCGGCTAGTGCTTTAAAATCGGGATTTAAAGCATATAAATCATCCTTTGTTTTTATTGGAAGCATTATATCCCAAAGACCCGTACTTGCAGCTTGAGGAACTAAATTGACATTTATATCTCCTATTTGACTTTTATCAATTTTGAAAAGGTTAGTCAAACTATCATAATCATCGAATATTTTTCCTAACTGAGGTTCAGCTTGCTCCATCATAATAAATGATTGATTCACTTCCACAGCAAGTGTGCCGGCGAGTGTGTTCATAAAATATGTATTATTATCTTCAATCGCACAACTGTCTAATAATGCCTTAAAAGATGCAATAATAGCATGTCCACAAAGTTCAACCTGTGCAGTCGGTGTAAAAAACTTTATGTCAAAATTTTCATTGTCTATTTTTTTAATAAATGCGGTTTCTGAAAAACGCACTTCTGCAGCAAATTTCTGCATAAACACTTCATCTAAATTTTCATGGATCACTACACCTGCTGGATTACCGCCAAATTTAATCTCTGTAAAAGCATCAATTACATAATATAACAAAGCTAACTCTCCCTTACTTTAGAATTTATATTGTTACTAATACCTTACTATATCGATTAATCTATATATAAATAAAAAAACGCCACAAAAATGTGACGCTTTTCATATTATTGAAGTACTTTATGCCAATGACTTTAAGGTGCCATATTAAATAAATTATGGCTCTCCTGAAAACGAAGGGTAGATTTCTGGTCCATCTGAGCACTTTTCTGAGAGGTGTTCAATCTCCACTACAATCAACTAATTCGTTTAGCAAGTATCCAATAGTTATTAATATTCAATAAGTGTTTTTATGTTAATGTCGCCAAGTTTTGCACGTCCGTTTAGCTCTGTTAACTCGATAAGGAATGCACAGCCAACAACCTGACCACCTAATTGTTCAACTAAACGTACTGTTGCTTCAATTGTACCACCAGTCGCAAGTAAGTCATCACAGATTAATACTTTTTGACCTGGTTTAATCGCATCTTTGTGCATTGTTAACGTATCTTTACCGTACTCAAGACCGTAGTCAGCACTTATTACTTCACGTGGTAATTTTCCTGGCTTACGAACAGGTGCAAAACCAATTTCAAGCGCATAAGCAACCGGGCATCCGATAATGAAGCCGCGAGCTTCTGGACCTACTACAATTTCAGCACCTAGTTCTTTTGCGTAATCTACGATTTGATCTGTTGCATATTTGTATGCAGGACCGTTATCCATAATTGTTGTAATATCTTTGAAACTGATGCCCTCTTTTGGCCAGTTTTCAACCGTTGTTACGTATTGCTTTAAATCCATGTTATTGCTCCTCCTACGAAACCTATTTCGTATATTAATGTAATCGTTCATCAAACCATTGTTTTAATTCTATATAAGGGGCATATACTAGCTTTTGCTCCATTTCAATCTGTTCTGAACGCTGTTTGTAAGACGGTGCCTCTGTGAGTGCTTGTTTTGGGGCATTCACGTTGACAGTCGTCAGTCCACTCTCCATTTTAACAAAATCAAGCTCAAAAAACACCTGTGTCATAAATTTTAATGCATCTAATGGCCAACCTGTATGCTTCGCTAGATCATCCAAATGCATATTTAATGGAAAAGCAGGTCGATTTTTTAGAAACTTATAGTACCAGGAGAATTGCTCACGCGTAGGCAACCCATTGAAATACTGTGAATCTGGCATGTAAAAGTGTGCATATATACGGGAAGGTGTTGTTTTCTGTAATACATTTTCTAACATTCGAACATTTTGTGGCAAATCTAATAGTACGATATACTGGCTTGGATTTACATTTGAAAGCGTAGAATCAACTGCTAGAATCGGTACACCAATAAGTGACTGATAATAGGTAATCGTTTCTGGACGAAAGGCGATAAACGTTGCCTCTTCCTTTGGTACAGTATTTAACCAGCGTGATGTTTGACGTATACCACGAATGTCAAATAATTGCCACTCTGTCGTTTGAACATCTTCTATCATAAATTGTGCCTTTTTACGTCCCTGCCATTCATTAATTTGTAAATCCCCTGTGAATGATACTTTTATTCCAAATGTTAGCTCGTCGTGTAGATGTCCCTTATTAAAACCGACACTATCCAATTTTTCATAGCCATCAGTTAGTTCCATTTTAATATGATTTTCAGCTGCTCCAATTTTACGCATCGAGGCGATTTCTACATCTTCGAGGACATAAACAGGCTTCGGAAAATCTGTACCAAATGGACCAAGTGTAGAAATCTCTTCAATCGCGTCTGCTGAGATTTCATCCATTTTTAGTGGTATATCAATATTAAGTACAGGTGTCAAATGCTCTTCTGATAAACAAGCCCTTGCTTGAGTATCTAAACGCGATCTCAATTCATCCACATGGTCAATGGATAAGGTCATACCGGCTGCCATAGGATGCCCACCAAAATGAGGTAATATATCGCGATTCTTCGCTAGTTCATTATACAAATGGAATCCTTCAATACTACGAGCAGAGCCTTTAGCTGTCCCTTTTTCATAATCAAGCGCTAACACAATTGTTGGTCGATAATATAACTCGACTAGACGAGATGCAACAATCCCAACAACTCCAGCATTCCAACCTTCTCCAGCAACAACTAAAACGAGTGATTCCCCAATTTTTTTGTCAGATTCAATGAGAGCAATAGCCTCATCTGTAATACTCTTTACAATATCTTTGCGCTCGCTATTACACGCATTCAACTGTTTTGCTAATGCTATTGCCTTAGCATTATCCTCTGCCATTAATAGCTCTACACCCGGTGCCGCTTCTCCAAGTCGACCAACTGCATTTAAACGCGGTCCAAAATAAAAACCGATAGTTTCTTCGTTAATTTTAGTTTGTTCTGCACTTGCTACTTCACACATTGCCTGTATCCAAGGGCTAAGTGAACGGCGCATTTCTTCTATTCCTCGTTTTACAAGGTAGCGGTTTTCATCAACTAATGGCACTAAATCCGCTACGGTTCCAACAGCAACAAATTCAATTAAGTGTGTTGGAAGTTCCCCGTATAGAGCGTGCGCTAACTTAAACGCTACACCCACACCTGCAAGCTCGCCAAATGGATAATGTCCTTCCGGTATACGCGGATGTAAAATAATATCTGCTGACGGTAGCTCATCACCCGGCTCATGATGATCTGTGACGATCACATCCATACCTAGTTCCTTCGCTACACGAATCGGTTCAATACCTGAAATACCATTATCCACTGTAATAATTAGCTGAACACCTTCGTCATGTGCTTCGCGAAATAGCGCTTCATGTGGTCCATAGCCGTGAATAAATCGATTCGGTATTTTAAACGACACATCGGCACCTAGATCTAGCAGCACATTGAGCATTACTGTCGTGCTTGTAACACCATATAGTGATAGGTAAGCCTTTGAAGTTATCTCTAGCTTTTCCCCCACTTCACACCGTGCGTGAGACTTTCACCTCACACGGCGTTCCATCGAATAGATTCAAAACTTTGGTAATCTACATAACTTAACAGAATTCACTTTTCTTATATGTCTAATCGTCCAAATTAGATTGTTAATTGTTCTACTTCTAATTTCTCTCTTAGCGTATTTAACTTGTTTAAACTTTTCATATTCGTAATTAGATGTTTATACTTTGAGATTGTTTCTTCATCTTTAGCATGTATTAAAATATGAATGTCTTTATCAACGAGACAGAGGTTTTTGTATTCGTCAGTACCACCTTGCAATCGTGGTACTTTGTGATGGCAGTGAAGTGTCATCGGATTTAGTTCTTGCCCTGTTACACGGCATTTACCTCTTTGTGCGCAGTATAATGCAATTCGATTATCGTTATATTCAACACTTCGTTGTGAAATCGGATGTTCCATTAAGAAACGAAGTACGCCGACATCGATAGTAGAAAGGTTATTATGAATTTCTTCTCTACCTTCTTTTGTATATGCATTTACTGCATTTCGTTTCATCATTGGACTTTTGTGTTTAATGTAGCCAATAGGTAGAAACGGTTCTCGTGATATAAATCTAAGTTGCTTGCTTTTTCCGTATTCCTTCTTGATGAAATCAGATGTGATAACACCTGTTTTCTTGATTCGCCGTTTCATTCGATGGTCTTTCAAGCACGCGTTTACTTCATATGCGATGTTTCCCATATCCTCGGCTATCATTGTTGCTATACGAAAATATTGATGAAGTCCTATTACAGTTGAGTTATATAGAGCTATTTTTCTTGCTTGGTCATTTGAGCCACTATCATATCGAATACCATTAATAATTTCTTTTAGGTTATTCTTCGTGCGCTGTACTGCTTTATCACACATATGGCTTTTCACAACCCATTTGTTTCCTTTTGGTATGAGTTTCATTTTCAACCCTAGAAATTCAGAATAGTCCTTTTTAAGATTCACGATTTTTGATTTGTCTTCGCTAATTTCTAAGCCAAGTCTATCTTTTAGCCATTTTTGGACTGCGATAAATAACTTCTTCGCATGATTAGGATTACTACAGAATATTTTAAAATCATCTGCATATCGAACAATGTAACATTCCTTTAATCGGGTTTTCTTTAGATGGTAATATGGATTTCCTTTATCTGTTGAATTCCCTCTATCTTTTCGAATAATTATTTTATCCTTACAAATCGGAGTGTTTTCCCACTGGCTTTCAATCCATCTATCCAATTCATTGAGAACAATATTAGATAGTAAAGGAGAGAGAATTCCTCCTTGTGGTGTACCTTTCTCATTCTCAATAATTTTTCCATCTGGCATTTTGATTTTGGCTTTAAGCATTTTAGAAATAATCGTGAGTAAGTTTTTATCTTGTATACCTAATGTCCACATTTGTTTTAATAATTTTACATGTGATACGTTATCAAAGAATCCTTTAATATCAATGTCAACTACATAAGACATTTTAGAATTTTGCATTAACCGATAACTTTGTGCAATTGCATTTTCTACTGAACGGTTTGGTCTAAATCCATGACTTCTACCTGAGAATTTTGCCTCTGCTATAGGTTCAAGAACTTGTAAAATACATTGTTGGACTATTCTATCCCAAATTGCAGGAATTCCTAGTGGTCTTGTTTTACCATTAGGCTTGGGTATTTCAACTCGTCTTACTGCTTTCGGTTTGTAATCTCTTAATTTGTTTCTGACATAGAGGATGAATTGTTCCTCCGTAAGCTTCGATATATGCTCGATTGTTCGACCATCTACCCCTGCTGTTTTACTGCCAGTATTTTTCTTAATATTACGATACGCTAACTTAATGTTCTCAGACGAACTGATAATCCCCATTAAATTTTTGAAGTTACTATTGTTTTTACTCTGGTCATATAGCATGTCAAATGTTGATTGCATACTATAATATTCAGCATTTCTTAACTTGGACTTTTTAACATGTTGTACGATTCGTGAATTTGCCACAGACATCAGCACCTTTCTCAAGTGGTGATTCTATTAGTCATACTCGAATCTGTGTCTGTTATGCATTTATAAGTCTTTGAAACTTCCGACTAGAGCCTATCCCTCCACCATTTATTATCATGGTTTCAAAGGTACTATGACTCCACTCTCACGAAGATAAATCAGTTTTAGTAGGTCAATGCCCTTTATTTACTGAACTGCTTCATAGGTCGGTTAATACCTCCACATCCTTCGCTTTCCACGTTCCGATTCCTCTATCCTTGCATATATCCTTAGGTTTCTCCTATAGTCCTGTATGCTTGAATTCGCCTGTAACGAATTATGGGGTTTCATAACTGCAGATTTTTACTCACCCACACATACGATGGCACTGCCACCTATTACATTTCTGTAACATCTACGTCTAGACCCGTACATTCAGAGATTCGTCAGTGCTTGTGCAGCACATTCTAACCATAGATACTTTATGGACTCCCGGCATATAGGATACACTATCCACCGCTGGACAGCTTTCGTGTAAGTTACTAATCCAACTTACTTACGGTATCTCTCTGCCGACTTCACCGAGCTTCATACTTCACTAGTTAACCTTAGCTAAAGCATGTCGGAGTATCAGAGTAGGCGTTTCAGGGCGTTACTCCATCATTCCACCTATCAAGAAATCAGTTCTCCTAGGGAAATTAAGCGACTCCCTAGTGTCTAAGCTTTTCACTTAGAAACGTGTCGCACCGGCATCGTAATCTCCATAAATTAGGATTTTCTCTCCGTTTTCAAGTGCTTGCTCAATACGTGCCACAGCTTCTGCCATGCCATGCATTAAAAACGGGTCATGGATACTTGCTTCTGTCATATTTAATAAGCTCTCTGCGTCAGCAGTTGTTTCACAGCCTCGCGCCGCTAAAATTTTCGCTGCAATCGCAGAAAGTTGTAGGTCATTTTGTAATGTTTGTACAAGCATTGCGTCTGGACGCTCTACCTGCCATCTTTTTTTCGATAGAATCATCTTTTCACTTCCTTACGAAGGCTATTATACCGAAAATCTAGCTTGTCCGCACTATCCATCAGATTGATAGTTTTTTCCTTCCGATTCTCCATTCAATCCGTCATCTATACCTTTCTAACCGACATACAAAAAAAGCCTACTCCGTTAAAGAGTAGACTTTTCAAGATCACCTTTTGAAGCGGACACTAATGCCTCAATCTTCGTTAAATTACCTTCATGTAAAGCTGTTACAATTGCACTGCCAACGATGACACCATCACCAAGTGCCCCCATGCTTACCACCTGCTCAGGAGTCGATATTCCAAAGCCAGCAAGCACAGGTATATGACTAACTTCACGTAAGTGTGCAAAATGCTCCTTTAAATCATGAGCAAATTTTGTGCGAGCCCCTGTAATTCCGTTTACTGTCACAGCATAGACAAAGCCTTGACTAGCAGCGGCAATACGTGCAATTCGCTCTGGAGGACTTGTTAACGATACAAGCTGGACAAGATCGATACCATGAGGATTTAATGTTTCACGTAAAATGGTACTTTCCTCTAGTGGTACATCAGGGACGATTAACCCTTTGACGCCCCCTGCTACACAGGCTTCAGCAAATGCTTCTAACCCATAAGCTAAAACAGGATTAAAATAAGTCATAACAACTAATGGAACATGAATTTCTTCTTTGAATGAGGCAAGTGTTTCGAAAACTTTACGTAAAGTTACGCCAGCTGCTAAAGCTCGTTCTCCTGCCTGCTCTATTGTTGGACCGTCTGCTACAGGATCAGTGAATGGAATACCCACTTCGATCGCCGTTACCTCCATTTGCTGCAGCTGCAGGATTGTTGGCTTCAGAGTCTCCAGCCCCCCATCACCTGCCATAATGTATGGTATAAATGCTTTATTACCAGTGACTGTTGTTTGTTCAATTGCCTGCTGTAATGTTGTCATTATCTATCTCCTCCTAACACTTTACGGACAGTATGAACATCCTTATCTCCTCGGCCTGATAAACATACAACAATGATGTCATCTGTAGACATTGTTTTCGCAAGCTTTGCTGTATAGGCAATAGCATGAGAACTTTCTAGCGCAGGTAGTATTCCTTCTGTTCTACTTAGTAACTGCAAGCCCTCAAGTGCTTCACTATCTGTAATCGAATTAAATTTAGCACGCCCAATATCATGTAAATAACAATGCTCAGGACCCTTCCCCGGATAATCTAGCCCGGCTGAAATAGAATGTGCCTCCTGCACAAAGCCATTTTCATCTTGTAATAAATACATGTATGCACCGTGTAAGACTCCTAACTGTCCACCAGCAATTGCCGCTGCATGCTTTCCTGTTTCAATGCCACTTCCCGCAGCCTCTACTCCATATAGCGCCACAGTCTCATCGTCGACAAAAGGATGAAACATACCGATTGCATTACTGCCACCACCTATACAGGCCACGACTGCATCTGGTAAACGTCCTTCCTTTTCTAAAATTTGCTTTCTAGTTTCTTCACCAATTACACGCTGGAAATCCCTTACGATCTTTGGGAACGGATGTGGACCTAACGCTGATCCCAAAATATAATGAGTGTCCTCAACATTTGTTACCCAGTAGCGAAGTGCTGCATTGACTGCATCCTTCAATGTTTTTGAACCTGTTTCTACAGACTCCACTTTTGTTCCAAGCAATTCCATACGAAACACATTTAACTGTTGGCGCTCTATATCCTCGGCCCCCATAAAGACAACACATTCAAGATTTAGTAATGCACAAGCAGTAGCCGTTGCTACCCCGTGTTGCCCTGCACCTGTTTCAGCCACAATTTTCTTTTTACCCATTCGTTTTGCAAGAAGCGCTTGACCAATCGCATTATTTATCTTATGAGCTCCAGTGTGATTTAAATCTTCACGCTTTAAATAAATCTTTGCTCCGTCAAGCTCTTTTGTTAAATTTTCAGCGTAGTACAATGGTGTTTCACGACCAACGTATTGTTGTAAATAATAGGTAAGCTCATCCGTGAATGTTGGATCTTTCATTGCCTCATCATAAGCTGTCTCCAGTTCTAACAAAGCTGTCATTAATGTTTCTGGCACATATTGTCCACCAAATTTTCCGTAACGACCTTCCTTCGAAGGTACACTATTTGCAATTGAATTCGCCATTATGCTCTTCCCTTCTTGACTGCGTGAATAAATGCATTAATTTTTGTTATATCTTTTACACCGTCTGTCTCCACACCACTCGAAACATCTACCATATATGGCGACACAAGTGACACTGCCTCCTCAATATTCTCAACCTTTAAACCACCAGCTAACATTAACTTATCTTGCGGAATCCCTACCAATTCAAGAAGGGTCCAATCAAACGTATGACCACTACCTCCTTTGAAATCCGTCCCTGGGGCATCGAATAAGTAATAGTCCACATCATAATTAGCAGCTACCCGAACATCTTCAGCACAACGTACGGACAATGCTTTGATTGCTGGATAGCCTTGTTCATGAATAAAGTCTGGTGTTTCCTCCCCGTGATATTGCACGTAATCTAAAGGGACGCTTTCCACTGCCGTTCTTAATTCTTGTGCGCTTGGATTGACAAAAACACCAATTTTTAAAATCCCTGCTGGCACATGTTTTGCTAATTGCTGAGCCTGTTCAATTGTCACTTGACGCTTACTAGGAGCAAAGACAAAACCAATTGCATCCGCTCCCGCCTTTATAGCTGCTTGCACATGGTGTTGTTCCTGCAGTCCACAAATCTTTACCTTTGTCATACAGTTGCTCCCACCTTATTTACCTGTAAACTTTGTAAAGCAGCTCTAACATCACCACTACGCATTAATGCTTCACCGACAAGTACACCACTAGCTCCCATAGATGCCACTGCTTTGGCATCTTCCTGTGTCCAAATACCGCTTTCACTGATTAATACCCGCTCCTCTTTGAACGGGAAAGCTTCAGCAATTTCACGAGTCCGTTCTAAGCTCACCTCAAAAGTGCGTAAATCTCGGTTATTGACGCCAATTAGCTTAGCTCCTACTGCAATAGCACGTTCAAGCTCCTCAAGGTCATGCACTTCAACTAACACCTCTAAATCTAAGCTTTTTGCATAGCTAAACAAGTCACGTAATGCCTCATCTGTTAACGCAGCTACAATTAATAAAATAATAGATGCACCTGATGCCTTAGCAAATCGAATTTGCACACGATCAATTATAAAATCCTTACAAAGAAGTGGCGTTTGAACAGCATTTGCAACTGCTTCCAAGTCATCAAAGGAGCCTTTAAAAAACTCTTTATCAGTTAAAATAGAAATTGCCGCTGCCCCTGCTTGTGCATAAATTTTTGCTTGTGCAACTGGATCTGCTCCTTCTGCAATTAACCCCTTTGAAGGTGAAGCACGTTTCATTTCAGAAATAACCTGCAATGTTTCAGCTTTTCGCAATAGCTCAAATAGTAATGGACGCGGTTTTTCTGTAAAATTTGCTAATGGATCGGGCTGTTCAAGTAAAGCATTAACTTCGATTTTTTTTTGTTTGAGAATTTTATTTAAAATATTCATTGTTGGACCTCCACTTCTTTAATGTTCTCACTATAAGCAACGACTGCCTCTAATTTTCGGCGTGCACGCCCGCTAAAAATACTATCCTTCGCCATTTCTACACCCTCTTTAACAGTTTCAGCAACTCCATAACTGAACAGCCCTATACCAACATTCAATAAAACTGTGTCAAAGTAAGCACTTTGTTCTCCGGCTAATAATTTACGCATAATAGCAGCATTTTCATCTGCATTGCCTCCTCGAATAGCCTCTAACGGTGCATAACTAAGACCTGCATCCTCTGCGGTTAATGAAAATGGAATTAAGTCTCCCTTATCTACTAAGACAAACGTATTTTGACCTGCTAATGACGCCTCATCTAAACCTTGAGGCCCTGAAACGACCATTGCACGTTTCCGCCCAAGCATTTGTAAGACGGAGGCATATTCCATGACAAAATTAGGACGATTAATGCCCGTAAATTGTGTTGATAAAGGCACTGGATTTGTAAGTGGACCGACGAGATTAAAAATAGTTGGCTTGCCTAGTGCTCGACGAACCTCTCCAATTCTCTTTAATTTCGGATGCACATTTGGAGCATATAAAAAAGCAATTCCTTCTTTCTCTAACAGATCAACAGTTTGTTCAATGGAAATATTCGTATGAATCCCAAGTGCTTCTAAAACATCCGCGCTTCCCGATGCTGAAGAAATTTTACGATTTCCGTGCTTCGCCATTTTGACACCAGCCCCTGCTAGTACAAAGGCGGAAGCAGTGCTAATATTAAATGTATTGAGCCCATCGCCACCAGTACCGCAATTATCCATATATACGCCTGCTTTTACTGGTACATCTAGTGCAAACGAACGCATTATAGTTGCTAATGCCGCTACTTCATGTGCAGTCTCACCTTTCACTGATAGTGCCGTTAAAAAGCTTGCGATTTCTTCCTTCGGTGTATCATCATGGAAGATCCATTTTGCTGCCTGCAGCATTTCCTCATACATTAAATGCTCTCGCTGTTGTACTTTTTGACAAATATCTTCCATTACTAGTGACCTCCTGCTTTTTCAACTAATTGTAAAAATCCCTGTTCGTCCTCTTCTACTTGATTTAAAACTTCCTTAACATTTGTGTATTTGGTTACCGTTACAGTTGATTGCATATGCATCGTTTCATTTTCGAAGACAATAGATTTCCCTAGTAAAGCAAAATCAAGATGACCGTTAAAACCAATAAATCCGATAGCTCCTCTTAATACCTCAACGGTTTGACGATATTTTTTTGGAAGCCCTGTTGATGGTAAGGATGGTAACGTCGCAGCTAATACATCCAAAGCATGAAGCATCGGTAAAATTTGACCCTCGACTCTCGATGTCATGTGTAATGAATGCTTTGAACGCTCAATTCTCATCGCCTCAATGACTTGAATGGAATCTCGGAAGCACACGGACTGAAGCTCCTGTTGAACAGCAGATACAAGTACAGCATGTGACTTCCTAATATCTGTGTTGTTATATAGCTTTCGTTCATGTTCTAAATCTTCACTTTTTATGGAACCTCTAGGAAATGTCCCCTCTGTTGGTGTTGCAATTACACGCTCACCTTGTACTCGAATCAGACTTTCGGGAGATGTTCCCAAAACAATATGATCCTCAAATTCTACATAATACATATAGGGAGCAGGATGTTTTTTACGCAATTGACGATAGAAAGCGAAAGCATCCCCTTGTAAATTCGCTAACAAACGCTGTGACAGTACGACCCTTGTAATATCTTTATCCAAGGAAGCTTTGATAGATGTAAGGGTTGTCGCAAATTGTTCATTCGTTGTCGTTTCGAGCTGCCGATAACTACATGTTTTATCCTCATCCTCTCTGCCCTTTAACAGTTGTTCAGCCAACTCCTCTAAATTTGGTTCTTTCTTTTCTGCATCAATATTCGTATGAATTAATGTAACTTCGTCTGTTATATGATCAAATACAATGACTGTCTCATACACATGGAGGTGCACATCTGGTAGCTGCACTTTATCCTGTTCAGTAGTTAATACCGACGTTGCCCCCTTACCAACAAAGCCTACAGCTCCACCGGAAAACGGGAATTGTGTCGTATTGGATATACGTGGCATTAATCTTTTCAGTAAGACGAAAAGGTCGCCTTTATGCGTATACGTTTTTCCAGTCTTAAATGAATATTCCTGAATCTCATCTCCAAAGCCTTTATATGTTTTTCTTGGATTCGCACCGATAAAAGAATAGCGTCCTGCTCCCTCATGCTGTGCCGAACTCTCTAACAAAAATTTGTAATTGCCTTGTAAGCGTCTAAAAATTAAAATCGGCGTTAAAGAATCAGCATTTATGGTTTTCATTGTTGTTCTTGAACTCGTCGATAACATAATTATCAAGCTCCTTCTTTAATATTCCTAAATAGAATGTAAGACTTTTAAAGGTTTAGCCGCTGAATAGACGTTTGTTGAATAAAAGGCTCTACTTCAAATGTGGAGCGAGGCATATTGTAGCTTTCTCAATCTTTCATGCACCTGCCTTTCCGCCGACTGACTATCAAGACTCCTCAGTTTGTTGCCACAAACACTATTAGGTCTTAACTTGCCGTTATTCGACAGGAGTCTCTGAGAAAAAATAAAAAAAGCCCCCTGCAAAAAGGATTTTTCCTAATTGCAGAGGACGATCAAGACCGCGTTGCCACCTCATATTAGAGCATATTTGCTCTCCCTTATGTGCTCAACCTTAGTTCGCCAGTTAAATTGACGTATCTTTTGGGTTAATGGCAAAAGATTTATCTAAGTGGAAGCACCCCCTATAACGTGGGGAATCCGTTCGCTATCATCAATTTCGCTTTGGCGTAATTGCATCCTGATTAAGCGACTCTCATAAGTCCATTCACATAAGTTACAAATCAGTTTGCACCATCCACTGACTCTCTAAATTGCACACTTATGCTACTACTCTTATTCAACAATTTCTCAGCTATTCTCATCTAAACTCAGCTCATCTGTTCTAAGGCTGATCTCGCTCCCGAGACCTCCTAGCCTGTACCGAACAAAAAGTTAGCCTTATTTTATGCCATACTACTGAAATTGTCAATTAATTCAGATAAAAAGTGAGAATGTTAGAAAAATTCCATCGCTATATAAAGGTAGAATTCCTCATTTCCATTTTACGTAAAATAGGATGAAAACTGCCTACTTTTGAGTATTTTTCAAGTATTGACCTAAAAAAAATATCAAGTTATATTAATTTCAGAACTTGAATTCTCTAATACAATTAAAGAAAGTAGGAACGAATATGTCCGTTCGTAAAAAATTAAATATCGGTTTTATCTCACTCACTTGTTTACTTTTAGTGTCAAGTATTATTTCATTCATTCAATTTAAATCGGTTGAAGGAGATATAATAGAGGTACTCGATCACAGAATCGAGCAAATCCGATTAACAGAGAAAATACGACAGGAGCTTGCCTCACAAGGGCTATTTTTAAACGCTTATATTCTAAGTAATAAGGATGAAGAGACAAAAGAAACTTTAGATTATTATGAAAAAGTATTGCCCGAAACGATTAATGAACTTTCAGGCATTGTTCGTTCCGATTACACAATAGATATTATGAAGCAAGTGACTGAATTACAGAAAGATTTACAAACAAGCTCTGATAAAGCTAGACAAGCATTCAATAATGGAAATACAGATTTAGCATTGTCATACATAAATGAGGAAGTTTCAAAAAGCAGTGACGAAATTTACTTTCTAACTAGTGATTTATTAGATTATCATGATAAAAATCTTGAACAAGTCAAAACAAGTGTTGTTCAAACAGTTGCACGAGCTATTATTATTTCTATTGTCTTACTTTTTTTAAGTGCAATCGTTGGTTTTTATTTTATGCATTTCGTAAAAACTTCCATCACCAAACCGCTGCTTAAAGTGATTGACGCAGCCGATACATTAGCACAAGGCGATTTAACGATTGCTCAACTTGAACATAACGCTAAAGATGAGATTAGTACACTTGCAGGAGCAGTAAATACACTAAAACAAAACTTAACTGTATTAATAAGCAATGTTCAAGACAATGCTACACATTTGTCTGCCGCGTCCGAAGAGCTTTCTGCAAGCACAGTAGAAGTGACAGCAACTTCAAATGACATTGCACATCGTGTACAAGATACGACAAATCATTTATCTTCAGCTGCTAGTGTCTCTCAACAAAGCGCAATCGCTATGGACGAAACAGCTGCTGGTGTACAACGAATCGCTCAAGCTACACAAACTTTGCATCACAATGCCATGAATATGACACAACTTGCCCATACAGGAGGCACAACGATTACAACGGCTAAAGAACAGATGGATACAATTTCTGAGACTACTACTCAAATTGCCGATTTAACGCAGAAGCTAAGTAAGCAATCTGAAGAAATTGGACAAATTACAAAAGTGATTACTACGATTACTGAACAAACAAATTTACTAGCACTGAATGCTGCCATCGAAGCAGCACGAGCTGGTGAGCATGGCAAAGGCTTCGCGGTCGTAGCAGATGAGGTACGAAAGCTTGCAGAGGAATCACATCAATCTGCTGGTCAAATTGTCGCTCTCACAAATGAAATTCAAACGGATACACGTAATGTAGCAGCTGCTGTTGATGCAGGATTAGCATCTGTCCAGGATGGCGTAGCGAAAATTCACGAAGCAGGAGATGCATTCTATTCCATCACAGAATCTGTTCAAACATTTACCGATCAAATCGAGGATATTTCAGCCACTTCCGAACAGATTTCAGCAAGTGCTGAAGAAGTAGCTGCCTCTGTAACAGAAATTGCAAATGGCTCGAGCGTTTCTGCGAGTAATGCACAAATCATCGCTGAAGCAGTAGATGAGCAGGCAGCAACCATGCAGCAAGTTAATGAGGTAGCGGAGGAGTTAAGCAACAACGCTCAGCAGCTGCAGTCTTTACTACAGCAATTTAAACTTTAATAGATCATACAAAAGAAACTGTTGCTTTTCCGAAGAAAGCAAACAGTTTCTTTTTTTGTATTTAAAAGGTTCTGCATTAAATGTTGTGGATGAAGTAATCCGTCTGTTCAACTCTTCTATCCGTCACTTTGGGCTATTCTATCCGTCACTTTGCCTTTTCTATCCGTCACTTTGCCTTTTCTATCCGTCCATTTCAGCTCTTCATTCCCTCTCTATTATTTTCCATAAAAAAACAGGGAAAGAAATATTTCCTTCCCTGTTTCGTATTATAAGCTGATGTTAAACAGTAGGTTCATCAGTTCCCCATTGTTTTTTCTCTTTTTTGTGGATTTGACCATCTGATTTTTTCATTTCACGAACTTTTAATGAATACCAGATTTGTGCAGCGATACATATTGAAGAATACATACCTGTGATCAAACCAACTAATAACGCAATTGAGAAGTTTTGAATCGATGGTGCACCTAGAATAAGAAGTGCCACTGTAACGATAATAACCGTTAACACCGTGTTAACAGATCGACCCATCGTTTGACGAAGTGATTTGTTAACGATATCCGCTAATACTTCGCGGTCCTTAATTGTATCATATCGATTTAAGTTTTCACGCATTCGGTCAAATGTAACAATCGTATCATTAATAGAGTAACCGACAATCGTCAGTACAGCAGCAATGAACGTAATATCGACTTCTAAGCGCATAAAGCTAAATACAGCAACAATCAAGAATACGTCATGTATTAACGAGGCAATTGCCCCAACACCCATGCGCCACTCGAAACGAATTGCTACATAGATAATGATACCAATAGCCGCAATTGCTAATGCTTTAATCGCATTTTTAGCAAGCTCTTTACCGACAGTTGGTGATACTGTACTTACACCAGGTTCAGAACCATATTTCTCGCCTGCTTCTTTTTTAAATTTTAAAACTTCTGCTTGAGATAGGTCCTCTTTATAACGGATAACCGCAGAGTTACTCTTTTCACCTGTAAGAACGATATCATCAGATGAGAAGTCGATACTATCTAGATATTTAGATACTTCTTCTATAGTCAACGTATGGTCTGCTTCAATTTGTACACGAGTACCTTTTGAGAAATCAATACCAAGGTTTAAGCGGAAAATACCAAGGACCACTAAACCAGCCACTAAAATAGCTAATGAGAATGTATAGAATTTCTTACGGTTGTGCACAAAATCAAAACGATCAAATTTCGTTGATAAATCTAATGTACCGATATTTTCATCCAAGCTATGCTGTTTAGATTTCGCAATACCAAACCATGCTGGACTGTTGAAATATCCACTGTTGACAAGTAATCCTAATAGTACTCGGGACCCCCAAACAGCTGTTAGGAAGCTGAGTAAAATACTGATAATTAAAGTTGTTGCAAACCCTTTAACTGAACTTGTCCCGAATTGGAATAGTACAGCTGCTGCTAATAATGTAGTTAGCTGAGCATCGATAATGGCTGACAGGGACTGCTTTGAACCAATTTGGAATGCTTGTTTCACCGAATAACCGACACGTAGTTCCTCACGAATACGTTCTGCGGCTAGAATATTCGCGTCTACTGCCATCCCTATACCAAGCACGATTGCCGCAATACCTGGAAGTGTTAACACTGCATTAATCCAGCCAAACACAACTAATACTAGGAAAGTGAAAATAGTAAGTGTAATGATGGAAATAAAGCCAGGTAAACGATAGTAGAATAGCATAAATAAGAAGATAATGACTACGCCGACAATACCTGCGAAGACTGTACTCTTCAATGCTTCATCACCGAATTGTGCACCAACTGAAGTAGAATAAATTTCTGTAAGCTTAACAGGAAGTGCCCCAGCATTTAAAATACCTGATAAATTTTTTGTTTCATCAACTGAGAAGTTACCGCTAATCATTACATCTGTTGTATTTAATGTTTGAGTAACTTGTGCAGCAGATGCATAACGAGGCTTCGCTTTTTGTGATTCAGCTTTATATGAATCAACACCCTCTTCAAAGTCTAACCATATAACAAGTAAGTTTTCACCTGGTGGTTTCGCCGCAATTTCACTTGTAACATCAGCAAATTTTTTCGCATCCTTTAACGTTAGCGATACAATCGGACGATTTTGCTGATCAAAGGAATCTTTGGCGCCACCTGGCTTTAAGTCATTACCATTCAACAATATATTGTCATTGACATCACGTATTGTTAAATTCGCAGAAGTCGACAATAATTTACGTGCTGATTCTTGATCTTCCACACCAGCTAATTGCACACGAATACGGTTGTTGTCTTCAACCTGAATGCTCGGTTCACTTACCCCGATCGCATTTACACGTTCACCAAGTGCTGTTGCTGTTGCTGTCATAACATCCTGTGTAATTTTTTGTCCGTCTTTTAATTCTGTTACCTCATAAAGAACCTCAAACCCGCCTTGTAAGTCAAGACCAAGCTTAATATCCTTTAAGACGCCGCCTACAGTCGTACCAATGGTTGCTGTAAAGATCACCAAAAGCAGTACGAATGCAACTATACGACTTTTTAGTTTCATTTATAAATCCTCCTCGAATAGGTGTAAGAGAGTTCTTACACTACAAACAAGTATAATTGCAATTCCTTTTGAAACGTTTATTCCCCCTTTTCCTTTAGAATAATGTAGCCTGTGCTTCAAAAGGATTACTCTACTTATTTCAATCGTTCATAACGCGCAAATTTATCCCTGTATGAATAGGTGTTAAGCCTCCAACTTCTGTTAAGAATCATAAGGAGGGTTTTCAGTAAAATTATTTTTACAAATAAAAAAAGCGCAACACACTCATTATGAAACACGTTGCGCTCGGTGTCAATTCAACACTTTTAGTATTCTATTATTATTTGACAAATTTCACATAGTCTTCTTAAATTTTAACCGGCCCAAGCAGCATTTTTAACTCTTCCGTATTCAATTCTGTAAACCAATCATTACTTTGTAAAAATTCTACTTGATTAAATGAGACGATATCAGACGGTGATATCGCAAAAATAGTGGCGATAATTTCATGTAAACGTAATTGCTCAATATTTTTTTTGCGCCATTTTTTCTCCACACAATAGCGCCATAGTTCTTCAGCGGTAATCGCATCGTATTGATAATATTTACACTCTTCTATCTTACTATCAATTGCCGGACGAATTTTTTCAAATAGTTGCTCATGTTGGATACTCATTTTGAATCATCTCCAATCAAAGTTGTATCGTAAGACATGTTTGCATACAAATAGTGTAAATGAATTTTTGCGGCTTGAGAAGGGACGGATGGCATGAGTTCTTTTGTACGAGGTACACTATTTTTAATGTTTGTAATTTTTTTATCGAAACTCTTCGGCTTCTTTTATAGAATGCAATTTATGCGTATCGCTGGTGAAGAGGCAGTCGGCATTTATATGACCGTCTATCCAGCGTTCATTTTCTTCATCTCACTCATTCAACTTGGACTACCTATCGCTGTGGCAAAAATTGTAGCAGAGTTACTAGCTAAAAACAAACGTGAAAGCATCTTTGGTGTTATGCGTACGGCTATTCTTTGGTCATTTATTGGAATGATCATCTTTATGCCGATGGTTGCACTTACAATACCATATATATCGACTACACTTTTACATAATGAACAAACAACATTCACGCTATGGATTGCACTTTTTGCTGTGCCAGTGTCAGTTGGCTCTGGATTATTACGTGCCTATTTACAAGGCATTGCAAAAATTACACCAACAGCTTGGTCTCAAATGATTGAACAATTTATCCGCATTTGTTTTATCACATTTTCGCTTCCTTTAGTGGCTGCCTATAATAATGCTGCCGTTACAGCAGCTTCTGCCATGGGGATTACGCTTCTAGCTGAAGTCGTTGCTTTCTTGTATTTATGGTTGCATTATATTGTCTCAAAGAAAAAATTATTGACACGAAAAAGCAAAATCGAGGCTTATCCTGCCTCCCCGATGTTACGAATTGCCCTTCCTTCTGCTGGAAGCAAGCTATTCGGATCTTTTACTTGGTTTTTAGAGCCCATCATTTTTTTAAAAGCTTTAACAATGGCTGGATTAACTGCTTCAGCAGCGACAATTTTATATGGGGTTATTTCGGGTGTATTAGTCCCTCTATTATTATTCCCAGCTTTTGTGTCTGTAGCACTTTCGATAGTCCTTATACCGGCTGTTAGTGACGCTGTTGCCCGTCAACATATACCGCTCCTACAGGAACGTATTTCTGTATCATTGCGACTTTCTTCCTTGGTGGGCTGTGTTGCCGCTACGTACTTTTTCGTTCATGGCGATGAATTAGCAGTGAAGCTCTTTCACCTAGATGAAAATCGTGGTTATGTGAAAATATTAGCGCCTATTTTTTATTTTTATTATATTCAAAGTCCATTGCATTCAATCTTACAAGCAATTGGTGAAGCCCGTGCTGCCATGATGAACTCCATTTACGGTGGTCTTGGAAAGCTCTTTGTCATGTTCGTACTTGCTTCTCAGCCTGGTATACAGGAAAAAGGTGCCGTTGTAGCAATTGGCTTTGGTGTTTTACTAACTTCGTTTTTGCATATCGCAACAGTAAGGCAGCGCAAAAATTTACGTGCCGGATTTAGAATGTTTGTTGTTCCATATAGTTGCTTTATTGCTGTTTGTGTTACCCAGTATTTCCTGATGCAAATGTTGCCACTACCATTCATTTTAAGTAGCTGTGTGACCTTATTTTTACTATTTACATTCTTACTATTGTCCAATCAGTTACGCATAACAGATTTGCGCTACCTTCGTAAGTTGGCCAAGAAAGTTTAATTTTCTTTCAACTGAATATGCAGCCGATTATCCTCCCAAACACAAAAAAATACAGTGCTACTATCTTGAATATTATTTTTAGCGAGCTCTGCCATTAACCAATCAATATCTTTATGCAATATTTTTAAATGTCTATCCTGAATATCACCATCAGTAATAAGTGGGTAAACAAATGCCTTTTCATCTTTTTTATAAACAGAAAGATTGCCTGAAGGCTCTAAATAGGCATAAGCAATATCTGTGACAGAAGCAGTACCATTTTCGCGTAGTTGTTGACATAAATCATCTAAATTATAGCGTTGCTTGCGCATTTCACTTTCTAAAAGGACACCATCTCTTATGAGTAATACTGGATCACCATCAACAAGGTCACGGAATTTTTTACTTTTTAGTGAAAGATACGCACTTGTTATTTGAATGAAAAATAATATGATGATTGGTAAAATTACATTAAATAAAGGACTTTCAAAGTCATCAAGCGCAAATGCTGCAACTTCAGCCATTAAAATGGATACGACTAAATCTATGACAGATAATTCGCCGACTTCACGTTTACCCATTAAACGAAAAATTATTAGGATAAACACATATAAAAAGCATGTTCTAAAAACAATCATTAAATAATCTTCCATGCAGTCACCCCCTATCATCAAGGTGACCGTGTAAGTTACTTTTTATACAAAAAAGCCTTATCAAAATGGTTATTTTGACAAATCTAAATATAATGAGTAAGGCGTTGTCCATCCTATATGTGGACAACGCCTTTACATTTAAATGTAGAAATTTTCTACTGAATAAAGATAAAATCTTAGTTATTTACAATACGTCCGATTGCTTGACGATCAAATTTCACGCGCACATTGTCTGCGATTTTTAATGTTACAGCAGTGTCCTCAATTGAGTCGATCTCTCCGTGTAAGCCACCGATTGTAATAACTTTATCTCCACGTTGCAAATTACTCTGCATATTTTGTGTTTCCTGCTGTCTCTTTTTAGCAGGGCGGATTAAAATAAACCACATTGCAACGAACATTAGTAATATTGGTATTAATCCAAAATATTGTTCCATGATTCTTGCCCCCTTTCCAATTCTCACTTTTTTAGTATAGACTATTTCACCTTAAAAAAGCGATGACCAAGCCCAAAATTTTTCTATATTACTAATATTTCTTCTATAATAGACAATATTTTGCTAATAATATTCTTAATTCACACAAATTTACATGATTTTTTTACTAAATATTAGAAGTTCTTCGCATTAGGTCCGTTAAAACCATATTTCTCGAAAAATTCTTCTCGGAAATCGCCAAGACGATCTTCACGGATTGCCTCACGTACTTGCTCCATTAGCTTCAATAAGAAGTGTAGATTATGGTATGTCGTTAAGCGGATACCAAACGTTTCTTCAGTACGAATTAGGTGGCGAATATACGCGCGTGAATAGTTTTTACATGTATAGCAATCACAGTTCGGATCAATCGGCCCAAAATCACGTGCATATTTTGCATTTTTAACAACTAAACGACCTTCTGAAGTCATTAATGTACCATTACGGGCAATGCGTGTTGGTAGTACACAGTCAAACATATCAATGCCTCGAATAGCCCCATCAATTAATGAATCCGGCGATCCTACCCCCATTAAATAGCGCGGTTTGTTCGCTGGCATCATTGGCGTAGTAAACTCTAAAACTCGGTTCATGACGTCTTTAGGCTCCCCAACAGATAGCCCTCCAATTGCATAACCTGGGAAATCTAGCTCTACTAAGGCTTCTGCAGAACGACGGCGTAAGTCCTCGTATTCTCCCCCTTGAATGATACCGAATAGACCTTGTTCTTCTGGACGGTTATGAGCTTCTTTACAACGCTTAGCCCAACGCGTTGTGCGATCTACTGATTGTAGCATATAGTCATATGTCGCAGGATAAGGTGGACATTCATCAAATGCCATCATAATATCCGAACCTAAATCATTTTGAATTTCCATTGCCTTTTCTGGACTTAAAAACAGTTTATCCCCATTCAAATGATTACGGAAGTGAACTCCTTCTTCTTCAATTTTACGGAATTGACTAAGTGAGAACACTTGGAAACCACCTGAATCTGTTAGAATCGGGCGATCCCAGTTCATAAATTTATGCAAGCCCCCTGCTTCTTTCACAATATCATTACCTGGTCGAAGCCATAAATGATACGTATTTGACAGAATAATACCTGCATTCATTTCCTTTAAGTCCTCAGGTGACATTGTTTTTACAGTTGCTTGTGTACCAACAGGCATAAATGCTGGCGTTTCAAAAGAGCCATGTGGCGTATGCACGATGCCAAGGCGTGCTCCTGTTTGTTTACAAGTATGAAGTAGCTCATAACGAATTGCTGGTTGTGTCATAAAATAAATATTCCTCTCTTATCTAAAGTAAAAACAGTACTTCGATTTTTTCCTTAGTTTATCCTTTTGGACGAATAAACATAGCATCACCAAAGCTAAAGAAGCGATATTTTTCTTCTACAGCTTGTTTATACGCACTTAAAATTGTTTCTCTTGTCGCAAGTGTGCTAACAAGCATGACAAGGGTTGATTTTGGTAAATGGAAGTTTGTTATTAAACCATCTACAACCGAAAATTCGTATCCTGGATAAATGAAAATAGACGTCCAACCTTGCTCTGCTCGAACCTCGCCTCCATATTTAGAGCCGATTGTTTCCAATGTACGGTTAGAGGTTGTACCAACTGCTATCACCTTTCCACCATTACTCTTTACACGGTTAATAATAGATGCCGCTTCTTCCGTTACACTGTAAAATTCGGCATGCATTTCGTGATTTTCAATTGAATCTACACTTACAGGACGGAAAGTTCCTAGTCCTACATGTAAAGTGATAAATACAACTTCGACCCCTTTTGCTTTAACTTGCTCTAGTAATTCTTCTGTAAAATGAAGACCTGCAGTTGGTGCTGCTGCTGAGCCACGTTCTTTTGCATAAACGGTTTGGTAACGATCCTTGTCCTCTAATTTTTCACGAATATACGGAGGCAATGGCATCTCACCAAGTTGTTCTAAAATTTCATAAAAAATCCCATTATATTTAAACTCAAATGTACGCCCACCATGATCAAGCTCTCCTGTACAAGTAGCAGTCAATAAACCATCTCCGAATGTTACAACTGTACCGACCTTTACACGTTTAGCTGGCTTAACAAGTGTTTCCCATTCATCCGTACCAGCCATTTGCTTTAATAGTAGTACCTCTATATGAGCACCTGTTTCTTCTTTAACGCCCATTAATCGCGCTGGTAAGACCCTTGTATCATTTAACACAAGACAGTCTCCTGCTTGTAGCTCCTCTAAAATATAAGCGAAATGATGATGCTCAACATTTTGTGAGCCTGGTGTCACGACCATTAACCGACTAGCCGTACGATCAATAAGTGGTGTTTGTGCAATGAGCTCCTCTGGCAATTCAAAATCAAAATCTTCTACACGCATGAAAATACTTCCTTCTTCTAGGTTTGTTGGGGATATTCATATCCAAAATGTTCGTAGGCTAAATGTGATGCCACACGTCCACGTGGCGTCCGTTGAATAAAGCCTATTTGCATCAAATACGGCTCGTACACATCCTCTATTGTTACACGTTCCTCACCAATAGATGCTGCCAACGTATCTAAGCCTACAGGGCCACCACGGAAGCGCTCAATCATATTGGTCACAAGTTTATGATCAATATGGTCAAGCCCTCTAGGATCGACTTGTAATAGCTCAAGAGCTTGCTTAGCAAGTCCCTCAGTTATCATACCATCTCCAAGCACCTGTGCATAATCTCGCACCCGTTTAAGCAGGCGATTGGCAATACGGGGTGTCCCACGCGACCGTCTCGCCATTTCAAGTGCTGCTACTTGTTCAATATCAACATCAAATAAGTGTGCACTACGCTCTACAATCTCTGCAAGTGAAGTATTATCATAAAACTCCAATCTTAATAATACGCCAAAGCGATCCCTTAAAGGTGCTGATAATGCGCCAGCTCTTGTTGTTGCACCAACGAGTGTAAATGGCGGTAAATCAAGCCGTACAGAACGCGCTTCTGGGCCTTTACCAACAACTATATCTAAACAAAAATCCTCCATGGCTGGATAAAGCACCTCTTCTATTGCACGAGGCAGGCGATGTATTTCATCGATAAATAGCACATCTCCTGGCTCCAGTGAGCTTAAAATCGCCGCTAAATCTCCAGGACGTTCGATTGCAGGGCCACTAGTCATGCGCACATTAACATTCATTTCATTAGCAATGACCGCAGCTAATGTCGTTTTACCGAGTCCAGGTGGTCCATATAACAGCACATGATCTAAACTTTCCTGACGAAGCTTTGCCGCTTCAATGAAAATTTGTAAATTCTCTTTTACCTTATGCTGACCAATGTATTGCGCTAATCTTTGTGGACGTAAAGATAATTCAAACTGTTCATCATAGCCACCTGCCTCACTAGCCATCATACGTTCAGACATGTACTTCCCCCCTTTTCACTATTTTAACTTTAATAGCAATTGTAATGCTTGTTTCATAAATGCATCTGTTGTTTCAAGCTTGTCATTTTCCTCAAGCTGTGGACGTATTTTTTCAAGTTCTTTTTCAGAATAACCAAGTGCCATTAACGCAAGAATAGCTTCTTCAAGCTCATGTTTAAATGGATTCACACCAAATAACGGCAGCTCATCCTCTGAACTAGGTAGCTCGATAGTCTCCATTAATCCACCAAGTTTACCTTTTAAATCCAGAATCATTTGACGGGCCGTTTTCTTGCCAACACCCGGGAATTTTACTAAAAACGATTCATCCTCTCGTTCAATGGCACCTATCACCTGTTGCGGATTCCCAGTAGCTAAAATAGCTAACGCACCCTTTGGTCCAATTCCTGATACTAATATAAGCTTTCGAAACAGCTCTCGTTGGTCTAAATTTGGAAAGCCATATAACACTTGAGCATCCTCACGTACATGCAAATGTACAAAAATTTGCTGCTCAAGTGCAGATGTCCTGAACGCAAATGGATTAGGTGTATTGAGCTGCCAACCAATTCCTTGTTGCTCAAGCACAATATACTCAGGAGTAATACGCTTTATTTGTCCTTTTAAATAATCATACATTCTATAATCCCTCACAATCATCGTCTTCGATTATAGCATATAGCGAACGAATGCTCGACTATAAGAAAAAACACAAGTAATCGTTCACACACAAAAATGACCGCCAAAAGACGGTCATTTCTTCATCATTCTATCAATATCGTACCACAGTTTTGGCCAATATGTGAGGGCACGTTTTGTAAACGGCACTAAATAATCTAAAAACACTAGCTGTTGATCTAATGGTAAATCCACTGCAAAAAGCCATTCACGTAAAAGCTCATTTGGATATTTTAAACGATGTAGCTTTCTTTTGTCTAATCGGTTCAGCTCCGGTAACTCTGCAAATACTTTACTAAGGTCATAATCTACAGCTGGCAGTACACGATGTAACCATAAAATATATTCATCATCCGCTTCTCCAAGATGAGCTAAATCAAAATCAATTAATCGCAATTCCCCATCTGAGCACCATAAAAAATTATGATGTACGACATCTCCATGTAAAAGCGTTATTTCTTTTTCAGGTACATCCTCCAGTGCGATTAACTGTAACGACTTCTCACTATAGTGTAAAATTTGATCGATTTCTTCTTTCGTTAAAAAAGCACGAAATTCATTCCGCCTGCTCTTAAAACGCATATGACGCATTTGCCATTTTAAAAGCTGTGAATAGGTATGCAAGCCCGGCATCCGCTGCCAAGCAATTTTCTTATGTGTATCATGTAAGGTATTTAATAACTTAAGTGATTCCATCCGATCTTTTTTATGTGCAAAATTTGCACTATGACTTCCTTCTTGCCAAACTTGCACGATTAAGTACTCATCATCACTTTTCATTAAAGGTAAAATCAGTGAGGGTTCAAGTCGTCCAAGCTGTCGATGGATAACCCTCACCTTATCTGCTATTTCTAACTGCTTTGCACGTTTCACAAAATAATTATTAGATTGATATTTATACTTCCAAATATTAGGTTTTATTTCTTCAATGATATATGCTTTTTTACCATCGATAAGGCGTCATCCCGCCTGGGTACATGTGCGGTGACATCCATGGCCCTGTTGAAGAATACGGCGTTGGGCACTGTGATGGATATGGCATTGGACATGGCGGTGGGCACGGTGGTGGACATGGCGGTTGACAGTGACATGCGTCCATTTTCCAATTTGGCATCATGATTGGTTGTGCATTACAGCCACAGGACTGCTTCATTTCCATCTCCTGCATAGGCTCATATCCGGGCTTCATAGGGAAGAATGGAGATGTACTAGATTCTAAGAAATCCGGCATTCCAGCAACTTTACTGCATGGCTCACATGATGGTTGCTCCGGCATCGTATATGCTTCTACTTGTTGTTCCATCGGCATTGGCATTGGCATCGGCATTGGCATTGGCATTGGCATCGGCATTGGCATCGGCATATGACACCACATATGATGATGCATCGGCTGATGATGCATCGGCTGATGACAGCTTACACAATGAGGCACTACTGGCATTTGTGGCATTGGTTGTGGCATTTGTGGCATGATATAAATCGGTTGTGGCATTGGTTGTGGAGGTAGTTCCGGTTGTGCTACAGGCGGTGGTGGTTGAATTTGAACTGATGGCGGTATAACCATTTGAGTTTGTTCTACTTGTGGCATGACTACTTGTTGATGCCAATTAAGCTCTACAGGCTGTGGTACAAACGTCGGTTGCTGAGGCATTGGCATTGGATACGGAATTGGGATCATCTGTGGTTCTGGCATCGGTGGTGGTGGTACAACAATAGGTGGTGGCATCGGTCTTTGTATCTCTTTTTTGATACTTTCTTTAACAGGCCTTGTAGGTGACTCCTTATGCATAGGTCTTTCCTTGTGTCCTTCCCTATACGGTTCTTTGTTTATTTTTTCAGGCAAAATAATTTCCATGCCCGGTACTATATAATCTGGGTTGGCAAGATGGGCATTGAGTCGTTTTAAATCTTCAAATGAAATACCATACTCTTTTGCAATCTTCCACAACGTATCTCCCTTTTGAACAATATGAATACGCAATTTTTTCCTCCCTTCCTCTCTTCGTATCATATGTTCAATGTTTCATTTGGATACAAAAATTTCACGCATGTTGCAAAGGCTTCATGGTACACTAGTTTTAAGGAAAACGGCTTCCTTTATTACAGGCAGAGGTGATCTCTTATGAAAAAAATGTTAGGCGAAGAACGCCGACTGCAACTTCTCGCACAGCTAAAAAAAAGCACCACACCTATTACAGGGACTGACTTGGCGAAATTTGCTAACGTTTCTAGACAAGTCATTGTCAATGATATGACATTATTAAAGGCTAGAAATGAACCTATTATTGCAACTAGCCAAGGATATCTTTATATGCATCAGGAACAATTACATCAAACTGTTGAACGTACAATCCCTTGCTTCCATACCTCAGAGGATGCAGAAGATGAACTTATAACAATAGTTGATTGTGGTGGTACAGTAAAAAATGTTATTGTAGAACATCCTATTTACGGAGAAATTACTGCATCTATTATGGTCTCTAACCGTCATGAAGTGAAAAAATTTATTCAACGTGTTACTGATACACAGGCAAGTTACTTATCCGAACTAACGGGTGGTACACATCTCCATGTTATTTCTGCGCCTTCTGTTGAAATTTTAGATTTAATTGAGCTTACATTACAAAAAAAAGGTTATTTAGTAGTTGATCAATAATTTAACAATCTTTACTTAGCTGCTGGCTTTCACAAAGGCTAGCAGCTTTCTATTTATATGAATTTAAATGATTTACTATCAGGTGTATTGATTAACCATTTTTATACAGAATTAATTCGAAGAGGCTTATTTCCGCTACGGGCGACTTTACCCGCGGGAAGCTTTGCTCAGCGACGACAGCGAAGCAACAGAAGCACTCGAGTAGCCCTACGCTACAATCAGTTAAAACGGAAATATATTAGCAACATAGTAACAAAAAAAAGGCTATCCACTTTTATTGGATAGCTTCAAAGTTAGAGAAACCTTTTACGCTGTGAAGGTGTTGGCAATAAGCACATTTCTTTTTGACCGAAAAGGCGATACCGATTTTTTGCAAATATTCGATACATCCTATTTCGTATACATGATGGGATCAGGATGAAAACATAGCAGACAGGCCAGAAACTATCTAATCTCCGACAGATTTTAAGTGCAGCTGTGGATTCAAAATACGCCTTCCCATGCTCAAATAATATGACACTATCTATATTTTCTGGTACTTCGTATTGTGCAAGTAATGCTTGCCCTGCATCACTTTGGATCGATGCAAAGTGAAAATAGGCTCCCTGATCATGTTTGATAATAAATTGCACACTACTGTCACAAAAATTGCATACTCCGTCAAACAAAATAATGCCGCCCACAATGATTCCTCCTAGCCACTTTGATTACTCTTCTGACGTTAGATATGTAAAGTATGTACCAAGTGACTTCACCTTGCAACCAAGTGCAGCTAGTTCTTCCATGGCCCCACGCATCATAGGCTCCTTTTCATCTGCCAATACATCAATCATAAAGAAATAATCACCTAAGCCCGTTTTTAATGGACGTGATTCGATTTTACTTAAATTTAGCTGTCGCCATGCAAATACTGATAGTACTTGATGTAATGCCCCTGAACGGTCCGTTGGCAATGTTATCATAAAAGTTGTTTTTGCCTGTCCATCCGATAATTCTTGCGGTAATCGTATGTTTTGCTTAGATAATACGAAAAAACGAGTATGGTTAAAATGGAAATCATGAATATTATCTTGAACAATTTCTAAGCCATATTTTTCTGCAGCCGCTGCATTACCAACTGCCGCAATACATTCGCTTGGATTTTCGGATACATATTTTGCCGCTGCTGCTGTTGATGTTGTTTGTTGTAACGGAACATGGCTGAATCGATAAAATAAGTATTTATGACATTGTGCTAGCGCATGTGGATGTGAGTAAACTCCATTAATCGATTCCCAATTGTTCTTCTGCTCTTGATTGACCATTAAATGCTGCTGTATTTTCAACTGAAGCTCTCCTGTTACATATAGTGTTGCCTCATGAAATAAATAATCGAGCGTTAAAGGGACAGAGCCTTCTAAAGCATTTTCCAGTGGTACAACTGCTAAATCTACCTTCCCCTTTGCTACAGCCTCTATACATTCTGGAATTGTAGCACAAGGGACAAGCCACTCAGTTGGAAAGGTGGCTTTAGTTGCTAAGTATGTAAATGATGCTTCCGGCCCTAAATAGCCAATTCGTTTTTCCCATTGTTCTTTTGTCATGATTTTTACCTCCCTCACTACAATTGTAGTATAAAGTTTGAGTTTAATTTACCGTGTGTAACACTCGCGTAAAAATTCAACATTCCTATTTTTTAGAAAATTCTTTTCAAGGTACTACATTGAATGTTAGGTAAGTGCGAAGTTTCTCAACACGTATCGGCGACTGTCCGACCCTTTATGAATGTCCGTCTCTTTGCTTGTTCTATACAACGACGTTTTTTCTCTTTAGTTATAGAATAAGGAGCTGTCCCATCAGACAGTATTACATCATGTGGGACTGCTCCTTTTTGAGCTTCATAACATATTTGCTAGTGCTTTTATAGTTGAATTCAATCTGCAAATCAAACACGGCTGTTTAGCTTGGTCAAAAATTCAAGCTTGCTTAGAAATTATGGTTTTAATTATTTAATATCTACAATGCACCAGAACTAATTACTTCCGCTGACTCTACAAAATCTAAACGCTTGAGTTGTTGTATTAAATCATCAAGTTCACATGTCATACTAGTTACATCTAATGACAACGTAACATTTGCACGTCCTTGAATCGGTATAGTTTGATGGATAGTCAGTACATTGCAATGCGTAATTGTCACTGTTTCTAATAGCTTTGCAAGTGTTCCTTTACGGTCCTGAAGCTGTAAAAAGACTGTTAAAATGCGTTCCTGCACAATTGAGTGAAAAGGAAATACAGCATCACGATATTTGTAAAACGCACTACGCGATAAATCCACCTGCTTTACCGCATCCCATATGGAAGATACCGAACCACTTGAAAGTAAGTGTTTCGCCTCCAAAGTTTTTTGCATAGCATCCGTTAAAACATCTTCACGAACTAAATAATATCGCTGATTCGCAACATTCTTCATACGCTTCCCCCTAAAACTCTTGTCTTAATCGACAAATTCAAATTCAAACTCTTGCAGACGAACTATATCGCCATCTTGTGCGCCACGTTCGCGTAGTGCTTCATCCACGCCCATTGCACGCAATTGACGAGCAAAACGGCGAATACCATCTTCACGGCTAAAGTCAGTCATTTTAAATAGGCGTTCAATTGCGTAACCACTAATGATAAATGTACCATCATCATCACGAGTAATTTCGAAATCTTCACCTTTTCCTTCATGTTTATACATTACCGTTGCATCTGATTGCTCTTCTAAATCATCGTATAGAGGGAATTCAGGCGTTACTTCCAGTAAATCAGCAATGGCAAATAGTAACTCTTTTAAGCCTTGACGTGAAATTGCTGAAATCGGGAAAATTTGAATGTCTTCTCCCACTTTTTTGCGGAATTCCTCTAAGTTTTCTTCTGCTTCTGGCATATCCATTTTATTTGCCACAATAATTTGCGGACGCTCTGTTAAACGAAGATTATATTGTTTTAACTCTTCATTAATCGTTAAATAATCCTCGTATGGATCTCGACCTTCCATCCCAGACATATCAATTACATGGACAATAACACGTGTACGCTCGATATGTCGTAAAAACTGATGGCCTAAACCCACTCCTTCATGAGCTCCTTCAATAAGTCCAGGTAAATCTGCCATCGCAAAGCTACGATGATCATCCGTTTCAATCATCCCTAAATTTGGAACAATCGTTGTGAAATGATAAGCACCAATTTTTGGCTTAGCAGCAGAAACAACAGATAGAAGCGTTGATTTACCAACACTTGGGAAACCTACTAGTCCCACATCCGCTAAAACTTTTAACTCTAATATAACATTTAATTCTTGTCCTGGCTCACCTTTTTCAGAAAGTTCTGGAGCTGGATTTGCCGGTGTTGCGAAGCGTGAATTTCCTCGGCCACCTCGGCCAGATTTTGCGATAATCGCTTGTTGACCATGCTCGACTAAATCGGCAATAACAGCCCCTGTTTCTTCGTTCATTACGACTGTGCCTGGTGGTACTTTAACGATTAAATCCTCTGCACGTTTACCATGCATTCCTTTACTCATACCATGCTCACCACGGTCAGCCTTGAAGTGGCGTTTATAGCGAAAATCCATTAATGTTCGTAAACCCTCTTCAACTTGAAATACTACGTTACCACCATGTCCACCGTCACCACCGGCTGGACCACCATTCGGTACATATTTTTCTCGGCGGAAGGCAACCATTCCGTCACCACCGTCGCCACCTTTTACATAAATCTTAACGTGATCGACAAACATTTAGTTCACTCCCTATTTGCATTCAATACATATTGCCAGCACGTATTCGTCTGTTCAATTGTTTGAATGTCTAATTGTTTCAAACCTTTTTCGGTGAATGCATCAGCACTCCATAGCCCATTTAGCGTGAATGTCACGGCAAATGTATGATCGTCAACACGTACATCGAGCGCTAAGCTCTGCTCTGTAAATGGATCTAATGTATCATAAACATGCATAACTGTTTTGTTTAAGTAATCTACAATTTCCGTATCAATATTATTTGTGACGGGCTTTTTTATATCACCGCTAAGTTTCATTGGTAATGATTGATAGCGCCAGCCTGCTGTTTGCAGCCACTCGATTGTTTGCGGTAATTGTAGACGATTAAGGATAGAAAGTGCTTGTAATTGTTCCGAATAATTTTGAATAAGTTTTTTTGATTCATCAATTCTACCTAAATCTAAATTCATGCGAATAAGCTGGAGCTGATTCACATAATCATGATTTGCAAAACGTAATACTTCACTAATGGTTAGTGATTGATTGTTCATCCCATTCACTCCAATAAAGTTATCCTTACTAGTATAACAAGTTTTGCTGTATTTTTCCCTTAAATCTTTATCAATTATGCCTCGGCATAATTGCGTCCGGAATCGGCTTTGTGCTTAGGCCTACACGAGGGCCGACACGATGTCGGTCATTTCGGTAATGCCACAGGACGTGGCGTTCTTAGACTGAGTTCCATATTTCAGCGGATGTTTGGACGCCCGCTGAAAGTAGTTGAAATTTAGCCAAAAAAAGGACTGCAATAAATGCAGTCCTACGCTTTATGTTTATCTTTTTTAAAGATTAAGCTTCTTGTGATGCTGGGTAAACAGATACTTGTTTGCGATCGCGACCTAAGCGTTCGAATTTAACAACGCCGTCAACTTTAGCAAATAGTGTATCGTCACCACCACGACCTACGTTTGTACCTGGGTAAATTTTTGTACCGCGTTGACGGTAAAGAATTGAACCACCAGTTACGAATTGGCCATCAGCACGTTTAGCACCAAGTCGTTTTGACTCAGAGTCACGTCCGTTTTTAGTAGAACCTACCCCTTTTTTAGATGCGAAAAGTTGAAGGTCTAATGCTAATAATAATTTCATCGTGTTCCACCTCCTACTTGGTTGTAGTTGATTTGGATGTATTGTCCGTAATTTTGCACCATAGAATACACTTGGGCAGTCATTACTTGGACAATTAACTGTAGTTTTGCATCAATCTCAGGCTCTATATCTGATGGTAAACCTACCTTAAGGTAGCCTCCACCTTCAGCAGCTTGTTCGACTTCTGGCTGTAATTGTAATAGTGCATAAATAGCATTCACCGTACCTATGGCAATGGTAGATGCTCCTGCACATACTAAATCCTTACCAGATTCATCGTATTCAGCATGTCCTGAAAATTCGAATGCGGACACATGTCTATTTTCATCGTGATGAATCGTAACTTGTATCATTCGTTACACCTCACAATTAAGCGTTGATCGCTTCAACAACTAATTTTGTGTAAGGTTGACGGTGACCTTGTTTACGACGGTAGTTCTTTTTAGCTTTCAATTTGAAAACAACGATTTTTTTCGCACGGCCTTCTTTAACAACTTTAGCTGTTACAGTAGCGCCTTCTACTAATGGAGCTCCAACTTTAACGTTTTCGCCACCAACGAATAAAACTTTATCGAAAGTTACAACCTCGTCAGCTTCTACACCTAATTTTTCAATATAGATTTCTTGACCAGCTTCTACTTTGATTTGTTTACCACCAGTTTCAATAATTGCGTACATTTTACTGCACCTCCTCATAGACTCAGACTCGCCTGTTTATAAAGGTGATCATAGGATACTTTAACCTTTCCAGTGCGGTTGCAGTAGCACAGGTGCTACAAACAATAACATTAAGATATTACCACACGATTTATTTTAAGTCAATCTATTCATTACATATTTCTCAAATGCTAAACGATATTTTCGATAATTCCATTCTTTTAACGCTTGAAGCCATATAAATAAACATAGAATTGCTAAAAAAATAGATTGTGGGAGGTAATATGAAGTTATCATGAGTAGTATAGTCGCAATTGTAAGAGAAAGCCAGTAGTAATATTCAAATACCCGAACACTTGGAAAGACTAAAAATAAAGACGCTAAAAATATTCTGCCGCCGTCCAATGGAATAATCGGTAATACATTGATTGCTAATAGCACAAGTTGTACATCGATGAGCTTTGCAGCAAGTAGTTCAGGCATAAAAAAAGCAAGGCCAATCCCTATTATTGTAGCGATTGGTCCCCCTAAGGCAATCCAAAGGAGTGACGTAGCTGGCACAACCGCTGGATTTTCAAATTCTATTTCCCCTCCATAAGGTGTGATAACGCATGATTTCACCTTAACACCACAAATCATTGCAGCTAACAAATGACCGACTTCATGCCATAGTAACGAAGATAAAATAATAGCATAATAAGCAATTTGACCACTAAAAATCATTATAAATACGAAAGGGATACATAGAAGATGCAGTTTAATTTTCATTGGACGCCGCTGTTTCAAGCCACTGTACAACCTGCTCTAAACTATAAGATGTCTTATCCTTTTCAATCGAGATATAGAGTTGTCCCGCCTCTTTCATGCCGATTAAATCATTTGCCTGTACTGTTGTATATGGCAGTTGCGCTAAACTATCAAGCATACCATAGGAAACTGTTGTGCCATCATCATAGCTAATCGTCATTGTTTTACCAGTATATTTTGTATGACCAGTGAAAACAACAAGACCATTCTGCCCAGCATACACTGGAAGACCAGCATCATACTGCAATAAAAAGCCTTCATTAAAAACTTGCGCGTCGGCAAATGTTAATAGTTCAGTTTGCCCAACATCACTTGATACTAAAATTGTTTCCTCCTCTTTATTTAGCCAGCTTTGTCCGAGCTCGCTTAAATAAGTTAAATCTGCTGATGTTGTAACAAGTTTTCGCACAGGTGTTTCCAATATACCTTGATCCTCTAAACGAATTACAAGCATAATTGCAGCCACAAGTAATATCGTGACCAACCATTTCCATTTCTTAAACAAGCCCTCATCCTTTTTTTCACACTATATGAGGCTGCATGTCCATTCATGCACAAGAAAAAAACCTTCTCGTACAAATGCACGAAAAGGTTTAAGATCATCTTGAAAATAACGCTTTAAGTTTTGAGAATACACCTCTATGTTCATCTTCAATTGCCATAAGTGGCACAGATTCCCCAAGTATTCGACGGGCAATATTACGATAGCCTAGAGAGGCTTTGTTAGTTGGATCCATTACTACAGGTTCACCTTTATTAGAAGACGAAATAACCCCTTCACTATCTACAATTATCCCTAATAGATCGATAGATAAATGTGTTGTAATTTCATTCACATCCAAAGTATCGCCGCTTCTCATCATATGTTGGCGAATGCGGTTAATAATTAGTTTAGGAGCAGTGATTTCTTCCTGTTCAAGCAAGCCAATAATTCGATCTGCATCACGCACAGCAGAGATTTCTGGTGTTGTTACGACAATTGCATGATCTGCACCAGCAACAGCATTACGATAGCCTTGTTCAATGCCTGCTGGACAGTCTATTAAGACATAATCATAGTCTCGTTTTAATTCCTCTACTAAGCTCTTCATTTGCTCAGGATTAACAGCATTTTTATCTGTTGTTTGAGCAGCAGGTAATAAAAATAGTTTCTCATCCACACGTTTATCTTTTATTAACGCTTGATGAATCTTACAGCGCCCTTCAATAACATCTACTAAATCATAAATAATACGATTCTCAAGGCCTAAAATTACGTCTAAATTACGTAGACCAATATCAGTATCTACTAAACATATTTTTTTACCTTGTAGAGCCAATGCAGTTCCAAGGTTAGCCGCGGTCGTTGTTTTTCCGACACCGCCTTTACCTGAAGTTATGACGATTGCTTCTCCCACACTAGCTTCCTCCCTTAGACACATTTAACAATGGTCGAATATTTTTTAACGCGTGAATTTGATCATACGTAATGCGCCCATCATAGCCGATAAATGCACAAGTCATCTCTTCCTGATTTTTTGCTTTTACATGTTCGTCTGACATTACCTGAACCTGATCAGCAATCATGATATGTGTAGCTTCAAGGCGAGATGCTGCAATAATCGCTTCTTTATTACCATGAACCCCAGCATGTGCAATCCCTTTGAGTTTACCTAGGACATACACATTGCCACCAGCTTCTACACGTCCATTCGGATTGACATTCCCGACGATAATAATATCGCCTGGCGAACGCAGAATTTGACCTGATCTGACCACACCTAAATATGTATCTTGTTGACTTTCAATCCTCTTCTGGTCGCTCTCATGGACAGTCAGTACTTCACTTTGCACCTTTGAAACGATTAATTGCTCTGTTTCTTGAACAATTTTAATAAGCTCTTTTATTTGTTCATCAGAACAGTATCGATAGCCTAAATATAATTGTACATCTACTTTGCTATCGATACCGCTTTCTGACACTTTCTTTTTAAGCTCTTCTACTAAATCGACATACGCGCATTGATCGTCTAAATGAAGAACAAATCCATCCTTTGTTCCCTTCATATTAACCAACTGTTTTTTCATGAATGCCTCACCCCACGTTGCTCTTTGTTAAGAAACTTCACGTGCTCTCTGTAAGACACGCGCATTAATTAGATATTTGAAGGCCCAACCAAGAATCATTAAAAATAGTGCATTAGCAATGATCGTTGGTAGTAGTCGTGAACGTAAGAAATCCGATAATGGGATCGATGTAAAGTCGATAAGATAGAAGAATTGATAGAGTATAAATTCTAAAATCGCTACTAAAACAACTGAAATCGTCGTTGTCACAACTAAGTGCTGATGAATAATTTTCACAATAGACCCTGCTAAAAAACAAATAAGCGGAAACAGTACTGAATATAATCCAATAATATCAATGTAAAAGACATCATACAAGACACCAAAAAAAAGTCCATACATTACCGCTCGCTGACGGCTATAATAGATGGAAATAAATATTAAATATAAGATTAAAAATCTTGGCACTAAATAATAGATTTGCCCTTTGATTTCAATGGGTGAAAGCATAGCAAACTCTGGTTCTAGTAAAAATAGTAAAACCGCCACAGAGGGGATGAGAAATCGAACCATTATTTTTCCTCCTCTTCACTCGCCTCTGGTGGATGTGTTAAATCCTCGTTCGTTGCACTACCATCAGATCCATCTATCACAGTAGAGGAGCGTTTAGCAATAACAACATAGTCTAAAATTGAAAAATCCGCAGATGGTTTTACATAGGCCATTTTTGTTAAGCCAAAATCATCTGTACTTACTTCAGTAATTTCTCCGATTGGCACATTCTTTGGGAAAATACCCCCAAGTCCTGATGAAACTACTTGCTGACCTTTTTTAACTGGTAAACTTGAATCGATTCGCTTCATAATAAGTTCATTACGTTCTTTATCAAAGCCCTCAATTAAACCGTATGCTTCTGTATCTCCTAAAACCATCGCAGAAACACGATAGTTTGGATTACTTGTATATAAAAGCTCTACCTCAGAGGTGAAAGGTGTCACTACTGTAACTTTACCGACTAACCCTTTCGCTGTCATAACTGCCATATTTTTTTCTACACCGTGTGAAGAACCTTTATCTAAAATAATTTTTTCTTCCCACTGGTCAGGATTTCTAGCAATAACTGTGGCATGAATTGGATTAAATTCTTTTAAGCTCTCTGATTTGTCGAGAAGCTCACGAAGCTTTTCATTATCTGATTTTAATTCCGTTGCCTCAGCTTGTACAGCTGCAAATTCTTCTAAGCGTGCTTTTAAACGTTTATTTTCTTCGTACGTGTTTAAGAGGGAATCAATATTATTAAAAACACCTGCAATATAATTCGCCGGCTTCGCAACAATAGATTGTGCGACGCCGACAGTATCTTTAATAATTTGCTCTGGTAAAGTTGCATTCGTCCGATCACGTAATGAGAAGCTAATCAATGCCACAAGAAAAACCATGCCTACAAGCAGCAAAATTAATTTCTTATTGAAAAAAAAATGTGGCATTGCCTAAACCTCCTTACCCTTTAACTTGTTGTGAACGGATTAAATCAATATGTTCTAGAGCCTTACCTGTACCAATAGCAACACAGTCCAGTGGATCTTCTGCGATAAATACTGGCATATTCGTTTCTTGGCTAATAACTTTGTCTAAATTTGTTAATAGCGCACCACCACCTGTTAAAACAATTCCGCGTTCCATTACGTCTGCAGATAATTCAGGAGGTGTTTGTTCAAGTGTTTTGCGAACGCCATCAATAATTGATGATACCGCTTCACGTAAAGATTCAGAGATTTCTTGTGAAGAAATTTCGATTGTTTTAGGTAAACCTGTTAAAAGATCGCGTCCTCTAATGTCCATTCTACTTTCCGGACCCTCAGCCAACGCTGTACCAATTTCCATTTTCACTGCTTCTGCAGTACGTTCACCAATTGTTAAATTATATGTTTTACGAATATACGAAATGATGGATTGGTCCATTGCATCCCCACCAACACGCACGGATTCACTTGTTACAATACCACCTAATGATATAACAGCTACCTCTGTTGTACCACCACCGATATCAACGACCATTGACCCTGTTGGATCCCAAACTGGTAAGTTAGAACCGATTGCTGCTGCAAATGGCTCTTCAATTGTAAATGCTTCTTTAGCTCCTGCTTGGCGAGCAGCATCAATAACCGCACGTTGTTCAACTGATGTAATACCGTAAGGCACACAAATCATAACATTCGGCTTTTTCCAATTCCCACCAGAATTTTTGCAAGCTTCTTTTAAATAGTATCCTATCATTGCTGTAGTAATATCAAAGTCAGCAATAACGCCATCTTTCATAGGACGGATTGCTACGATTGAACCAGGTGTACGACCAATCATATTTTTGGCATCATTACCAACTGCAACGATATCTCCAGTTTTTGTATTTTTTGCTACGACTGAAGGTTCGCGTAAAACGATTCCCTTCCCTTTAATAAACACTAATGTATTCGCTGTGCCGAGGTCAATCCCGACATCTTTACTTCCTAATCCAAACAATTTGTGTACTCCCTTTCTATTTAAGCCATACTTTCGTTGACATCATCTACACTCCTGCGCGTAATTACACACAGAGGCTTTATCTTCATTCAATCGATGTTCAACACCTACTGAAAAAACTACACACTCAATCATCTCACACCTGTTGAAGTGAGAGGCTTCTTCTGAATAAAGATAAAATCATACCGTTCATTATAACGGATAAACGCAAGAATTTATAGTGCCACATGCTCTTCTCGCGGAAAAGATACTATTTTAATTCCCTCCTAAACTAAAAATAGTACGTATAGATTAGCATATAATTTTTATTCTTGTAAGACAACGTGTATTAGGCTACCAATTTTTGTGAATATTATAGACATTTCTACGAGTACAATAACGTTTTATTTAAAAAAAGGTTCGCTTTCATTTTAGTTTTTCGCAAAAAAATACAAAAATATTTATTTTTAAAGTAACGAAGAGATTTGAAGCAACACCAAATGTTAAGTCGCGAACAACGCGATGGATTTCAAAAAAAATTCCACGTTCTCTCTTTTTGGTGTTCTATCCGTTTCTTTTGAATGTTCCTGCGAATACCCTTACTTTTCATAGAACCAGCTATTTTTATTAATATATTGATTAAGTCATAAAAAAACTCTGCAAAATACATTGCAGAGTTAAAAATATCCTTTTTCTTTCAAACTAATAAATTGATGATCACCGATGATGAGATGATCAATCAAATCAATGCCCATAATATATCCAGCCTCTAAAATTCGTTTCGTCACTTCAATATCCTCTTCACTGGGTGTCGGCACGCCGCTAGGATGATTATGCGCACAAATTATAGAAGCCGCAGATCTCTTTACAGCCTCGCGATATATCTCCCTAGGATGGACGATTGAAGCATTTAGACTGCCTATAAAAATCGTCTGCCTATGAATAATTTGATTTTTTATATTTAAAAAAAGAACTACAAAATGTTCTTGATTCAGTGAGGTCATATCAGGCATTAAATAGGCGGCGGCATCTTGCGGTGAGCGTATCGTATATTTTTCATCGCTTTGTTTCTGAGCAAGACGTCTACCAAGTTCAATAGCTGCTAATATTTGAATGGCTTTAACCTCACCAATCCCTTTAATCGCAACCATTTCTTCTATAGTTGCATGTTTTAAATAATGTAAACGCTCAAAAACACTTAGTATGCGATTTGCAAGTACAAGTACAGACTCTTCTTTAGTGCCTGTCCTTAGTAAAATGGCCAGTAGCTCCTGATTCGATAAACTCATTGCCCCTTGTCGCAGTAGTCTTTCACGAGGTCGATCCTGTATATTAACGTCTCGTATCATCATTCTTGGTAAAACATCATTTGGCAAAAAAGCCTCACTCCTTCGCAAATTGGATAATATCGAGACCTACCAAATGCGTAAACAACGCTGCAAGTGGTAAGCCGACAACATTGTTATAATCTCCTTCAATTCGCTTAACTAAAAGTGTACCAGCAGTTTGAATGCCATAACCACCTGCTTTATCAAATGGGTCTCCCGAATCTACATATGCTTCGATCAGCTCCTGCGATAAATGATGAAAGACAACATTTGTCTCCTCGACAAATGTTGTTTCATTACCGTCAGGATCAATAATGGCAACAGCTGTCATGACCGCATGTTGCTTGCCTGATAAACGTAATAAGTGAGAAATTGCCTCCTCACGATCTTTTGGTTTATGGAGTAGCTTATTATCATAAACAACAATAGTGTCTGCTCCTATAATCGTTGCATTTGGCGCTTTTTTTGCCACATCCCTTGTTTTTAATAGAGCTACACCTTTTACATAATCTTGCATTGTAGTTGCATGGACACTTGTCTCTTCTACTTCACTGGTGATTATGTCAAATGGAAGTGATAGCATTGCGAGCAATTCCTTTCGTCTAGGTGAAGCAGAAGCAAGCACTAGCTTGTGATTTGTATTAAACATTATCTGACCATTCCTCCTTATTAGTTATCATAACGGAGAATTTAGGTTTTGAAAATTTTCAAAAAATCAAGATAATGCTTATTTTGCCATCTTTCATGCTTAAAATTTCACTTGAAGACAAGTATTTTTCGATTTGTAATGGGCAAAAACATGTAAACGAATGATGCTAATATCGTTTGAAATTGAAGAGGCTGCCGCACCAATAGATTGCCAATCAGCAGGCAGTGTAGAGTCCTTCGAATTATCCTTAAAATTTAATTTTGTTGCCTTTTTGTCAGCTAGCACAGATGGTAGCTCTGCAATCGTTGCCTCCTTACAGCTGTCACTACTTACACTAAATGCTTTTTTAAATGTGGGAGGATCTTTTAAAAAGACAAGCTGACTTTCATCGGTTACCATACTTGTCCAAACGTAAAATTTTCCATCAACCTCGACAATGGCACTCTCTTTTAATGAAGGGTGTTCAGATACAAACGAACTTGCACTTTCATAATTTGAATAAACCCCTGCTTGACTTGCAAAAAACATAGTTCCATCTATTGCTCCACCTGCTGTCGGGATTGTTTCTGCGTCTGTATTTTTATTATTACTATTACTGGCTATATCGCTGCCATTATTTTTCAAAGAAAATTGAGTGCTCGCTTGAAGAACACCTAAAAAAATAGCTACACCAAAAAGTCCGACTACTCCTCCAATAAACATCGCACGAAATATTTGTTTTTTCATGACCTGACTGACAATTTTCATTCGTCCATCACCTCTTCCTTCACGTATCAAAGCCTATCTATAAAAAGACAAGACTGTTTATGACTACAATTTGATATAAGTATATGTATAAAAGTATGTGTAAATGCTAATTTACTTCATTTTGATTTAGTAGTGGTTTTTGAGGTTTATCATAAAAATAAAATATTTTGTATCCAAATTTTTTACCATCGAATCCCCTTTTTTGCGAAACGCAAACTAGATAAAACCGTTTATAGCCTCTCTAATGAAAAGCGGGCAAGTCACAAAACAACCATTAGCTTTCACCAAGAAAAACTCTCCAATCAAAATGTAATAGAAGAAATAGAAATATATTAAGAAAAAGTGCTTGAGGAAATCCGAGAGAGGATATCAGAATTTTAATAGTAATAGGAGGATTATAATGAATCCTATTTGTCACAATGACCTTGGAATAACTAATCTACAAAAAAAGCCCTACCGTTCACATAATAAAAAAGAAAATCAGGGCCTCACTTTATAATGAGAACCTGATTTTCACTAGAAATTACATATTATACACTTTTTAATCTTCTACGTACTTCAGTTAATAAATACAACGAACCCGATACAATAGTTCTCGACTTACTTTCTGACTGTCGTTGTAAAAATTGAACATAATCTTCTAACACTGCTTTATGAGAGGCATTGGACAGCTCAAGCATTTTTTGAGCAGCCATCGCACGAGAATTACTGAAATCAACAAAGTAAAAATAATCACTTACCTGCTCAAACTGAAGCAATATCTCTTTTACAGCTTTATCAGCAAGAATGCCAATGACAAAAGAAATCTGCTCTTCTGGGAACTCATGTTTTATCGTTTCTATTAATTTCTCAGCACTTGCTGGATTATGAGCACCGTCTAAAAAAATATAAGGCAAAATTTCTTCAAAGCGTCCTAAAATGGTTGCGTTTTTCACAGCTTTTTGAATAGCCTCTTTACTAACTTGTATCCTAAATGTGGTTGCCACTTCAAAAAAGGCTGTAATAGCAAGTGCCATATTATTCGCCTGATGTGCTCCCTTCATTGTGCGTGTGAGCTTTGTAATACGGAAGCCATTATCATTATGCACATAGCTCTCTCCATCATTCCTCTGCTCCACATAAAACTGATGATTTAACTCAAAAACGGATGAATGTATTTTTTTAGCTTCCTGATAAACTATATTCTTTGCCTCTAACGGCAACTCACCGATAATAACTGGACGATCCGGCTTAATAATTCCGGCTTTATGGCGGGCAATACTTTCAATCGTATCTCCTAAAAAATTCGTATGCTCTAATGCGATACTCGGGATGATTGACACAATTGGTGTAACCACATTTGTACTATCAAGTAAGCCCCCCATACCTGCTTCAATAAGGGCAATATCTACATTACTCGCAACAAAATGTAAAAATGTTGCAACAGTTAAAAGTTCAAAATCTGTTAATTTTCCACTAAGTCCAGCTGCCTGCATTTGTTGGAATACCCGATTCATTTCCGCTTCCGTAATTGCCCTGCCCTCTACTTGAATTTGGTCATGTACGTCCAAAATACAAGGAGACATAAATTTACCAACACGTAAGCCATGTTCTTTGGCGATTGATTCTAGAAATGTAAGAGTCGAGCCTTTACCATTAGTCCCTGCAAAATGCACGACTCGTAATTTTTTCTCTGGATTACCTACTCGTGACAATGCCTCTTCAATTGCAGTTAGACCAGGTTTAATAACATCATCGCTCAAAACATTCCATTTTTCCTTATAGCTATTAAATTTTGGGATCATCATTGTTCCCCCTGTAGCCATTGTCGTATTTCAGCTATGAAATACAATGAACCTGTAATGACTATAATATCCTCATCATTTCTTTGATGTAGCACTGTTTGAACCATTTCACGCCAATCCACACTAGACGATTTGTTCGTATTTGTAGATAATGAAGCTAATTTATCAGCAGGCATAGCATTCGGCAGTTCAATTTGTGTAAATGCTATTGATGTAGCAATACTATCCATTAAAGCAATACTATTCGCATGATCTTTATCTGACAATGCTGCATATATAAATCGATAATTTTGATGTGGATATACCGTTTTAAGTGTTTGAATTAGTGCAGCTGTTCCTTCTGAATTATGCGCTCCATCTAGTACTATATTGCCAGATAATTGCTCAAAACGTCCTGCCCACTGAGCGATCGCCAATGCTTGACGAATTGACTCATCTGAAATGTCAATTGCTCCATTCTCTCTTAACACGAGGATAGCTGTAATCGCTAGACTTGCATTATCTATCTGATGTGGCCCGGCCATTTTTACTGGGACATCTACCATCTCCACATTTGCTTTTTGGTAATTAAAGAGCTGTATGTTAGCACTTTGCACAATGTTTTCAACCGTAAAATCTTTTCCTAAAACAAAGCATGGCGCATGTTGCTCATTTGCTATCTCCTGGATAACAGTAAGTGCCTCTTCACTTTTAACCCCGACAACAACTGGTACACTTTCTTTAATAATTCCTGCCTTTTCAAACGCTACCTTTGCTAATGTATCTCCTAAAAACGCAGTATGTTCTAGTGAAATCGTTGTAATAATTGAAATAAGTGGCGTAATGACATTCGTAGCATCTAAACGTCCACCAAGTCCTGTTTCAATCAGTGCAATATCCACTTCTTCATCCGCCAAGTATTGGAACATAATAAGTGTTACGACTTCAAAAAAGCTTGGAAATTCACCTTTATAATGTGTCTCAATAATAGTAGAAACTTTGTTCATATAATGTAAAAATTGCGCATCAGAAATTTGAGTTCCATTAATAGTTATTCGTTCATTGACACACTCTAAATGAGGTGAAGTAAAGGCACCAACTTTGTAGCCAGCATGTTGTAGCATTTCTCTTAGTGCATTCACTGTTGAACCCTTACCATTTGAACCCGCTAAATGAATAGCGCGTAGCTTGTCCTGTGGGTTACCTAGAATCTCCAGTACCTCTCGCATCAATACGAGAGGTGCCCGTTTATGATCAACTGCCTTTAACGTAAAAATAAAATCTGTACATTCTTTCATCGATTTAAACAAAAGAAACACTCCCTCTTACTACAATATCTCTATTTTAGTACAAGTGATGCCCAATACACATACATTTCGAAAAAACTCTTGTTTACCTACACCATTTCACTGAATTTTGAGGTGAACGTCTTGTACCTGCCTCTTTGCTTTCGATACGATACATTACTGCCCGTTAATGCGAGATAAAAAGACCTTTCGCTATAATAATTACGAAATTCAGATATTTTTCCATTGACTGGTAATTAATTAGTGAACAATAGTATTCACAAATAGGCATAATGAACTTTTTTTTAAAAAAACACAGTATTCTAACCATTCTATAAAAATCTATATATTTTTCCCTAATAAAACATATATCTTATGGTGCATATAAAAAACAGCGGATGACTTTTCATCATCCGCTGTTTCCTATTTACATATTTTTTAGTTCTTCTAAACGCTTTAATACAATCGCATGTTTACTTTCGTAATCAGCTAATTTTTCACGTTCAGCATTAACTAATGCTTCTGGCGCTTTGGATACGAATTTCTCATTCGATAACTTACCAGTAACAAGCTTCACTTCTTTTGCCCATTTTTCTAATTCTTTTTCAAGACGAGCAATTTCTTCTTCTAGGTTAATAAGTCCAACAAGTGGTAGGAATAGCTCCGCTCCAGTTACTACTGCTGTCATAGACTGACTAGGGGCCTCTAAACTTTCTCCAATTGTTAGTGACTCTGGATTACAGAATTTTTCTAAATATGCTTTATTTGCTTCAAGTACTGTAACCGTTACTGCATCTTTTGCTGAAATATATAGCGGTACTTTTTTGCTCATTGGTGTATTAACTTCCGCACGAATATTACGTACTGAACGTATAATATCCATTAGGAGCTTCATATTGTCTGCTTCCTCTGTAAAATGAAGATCCGCACGTACTGTTGGCCACGCTGCCACTGTAATTGATTCACCTTCATGTGGTAAGTGTTGCCAGATTTCTTCCGTAATGAACGGCATTAATGGATGTAATAGACGCATCGTTTGGTCTAATACGTAAGCTAAAATAGAACGAGTCGTTTTCTTAGCTGCTTCATCTTCACCATTTAACGGTAATTTCGCCATTTCAATATACCAAGAACAGAAATCATCCCAAATAAAGTTATACAGCTCGCGGCCAACTTCACCAAATTCGTAGCGCTCTGCAAGTGATGTTACACGCTCAATTGTTTCATTTAGGCGAGTTAGAATCCATTTATCGGCAACTGATTTTTCACCAGTTAAGTCAATTTCATCATATGTCATACCTTCCATGTTCATTAAAGCGAAACGAGAGGCATTCCAAATCTTATTAGAGAAGTTCCATACAGCTTCTACTTTTTCAGTTGTATAGCGTAAATCTTGACCAGGTGATGATCCAGTAGCTAAGAAGTAACGTAATGAATCGGCACCATATTGATCAATAACGTCCATAGGGTCTACACCATTGCCAAGTGATTTACTCATCTTGCGTCCTTCACCATCACGTACTAAACCGTGAATTAATACATCTTTGAATGGGCGCTGACCTGTAAATTCAAGACCTTGGAAAATCATTCGAGATACCCAGAAGAAAATAATATCATAACCAGTTACAAGTGTGCTTGTTGGATAGTAACGTTTATATTCTTCATTTGCTTCATCTGGCCAACCCATTGTTGAAAATGGCCATAGCGCTGAAGAGAACCATGTATCTAATACATCTTCATCTTGTGTCCAATTCTCTGCATCTGCTGGCGCTTCTTTTCCTACGTAAATCTCACCTGTTTCATTGTGATACCATGCTGGGATTTGATGACCCCACCATAATTGGCGAGAGATACACCAGTCACGGATATTTTCCATCCAGCGAGAATATGTGTTTTCAAAACGAGATGGTACGAAGTTTACTTTTCCTTCTTCATCTTGTTGAAGCGCAAGTGAAGCATCAGCAAGTGGTTGCATTTTTACGAACCATTGTGCTGAAAGATATGGCTCTACAACAGCTCCAGAACGTTCAGAGTGACCTACTGAATGGGTATGTTCTTCAATGCGAATAAGCACACCTGCCTCTTGTAGATCAGCTACAATTTGCTTACGGCATTCAAAACGGTCCATACCATTATACTTGCCAGCAAGCTCGTTCATTGTACCATCTTCATGCATTACAAGAATGCGTTCTAAGTTGTGGCGGTTCCCAACCTCAAAGTCGTTTGGATCATGTGCCGGCGTCATTTTTACAACTCCAGTACCAAATTCCATATCTACGTAGTCATCTGCTACGATAGGGATTTCACGACCAACAATTGGTAAAATAACTGTTTTACCAATTAAGTGTTGATAACGCTCATCATTCGGGTGAACTGCTACTCCCGAGTCACCTAGCATTGTTTCAGGGCGTGTTGTCGCTACTTCCACAAATCCTGAGCCATCAGCTAATGGGTATTTCATGTGATAGAAAGCACCTTGAACATCGTGATAGATAACTTCAATATCTGATAACGCTGTTTTCGCAGCAGGGTCCCAGTTAATAATACGTTCACCACGATAGATTAAACCTTTTTCATATAATTGAATGAACACGGTTTTAACTGCATCAGAAAGACCTTGATCAAGTGTGAAACGCTCACGAGAATAATCTAATGCAAGGCCAAGCTTCGCCCATTGGTCGCGAATATGACTAGCGTACTCTTCTTTCCATTCCCATGTTTTTTCGAGGAATTTTTCACGACCTAAATCATAACGTGTAATATTATCTTCACGCAGTTTAGCCTCTACTTTTGCTTGTGTCGCTATACCTGCATGGTCCATTCCAGGTAACCAAAGTGCATCATACCCTTGCATGCGCTTCATGCGAATTAAAATATCTTGTAATGTTGTATCCCAAGCATGACCAAGATGTAGTTTACCTGTTACATTCGGTGGTGGAATAACGATTGAATAAGGTTCCTTTTCACTCGTAGGCTGTGCCTCGAAAAATTTCCCTTGTAACCACCATTCATAACGACCCGCTTCAATGGACAGCGGATCATATTTTGTTGGCATTGAGATGTTTTCTGTCATTTTGACTCCTCCTGTTGATTCATTAGTTTTACCGATGTGAGATCGTACCAATCATTCTGTTTTATGTCTCATACCGAGGCACATTGACCAGAAGATTTAATGAAAATAAAAAAAACTCCTAACGTCTAAAAAGGACGAAGGAGTTTAAATTCGCGGTACCACCTTTAATTCCAGCAGAGGCGAGTTAAGCAGTAACTTTACACACATTTCATCAGGAAATAGCATGCACTACTTTGCTTAAGCCTTTTACTACTGGCTCTCAATTCGGTAACGGTGTTTAACCGGCTTTAACTACTGTTAGTTCACTAAAGCTGCTCGAGGGCTACATTCAATTAGGTACATATAGAAACTTTTCAGCTACCGTTTCCTCTCTGAAAATGTACTATTAATTTACTCTTCCCTGTCATAGCATCTATATTCGACTTTTTCACATTGTACCGCAGAATCGTACAATTTTTCAAGTGATTTAGTCATTTTTTAGGAAGCACTACAAAGTAAGTAGAGAAGGAAGTGAAAATTCAAATGCGACGACGTAAGTATAATCCTTGGCTTTTACCACCATGGCTACGACAAGTTCGTTTTTATTGTAGAACGATAATCATGCCAATTTGCGCTTTTCAATTTATACGTGTCATCATCATTCCAACATCCGGTGATTTCATCATCCTATTGCTCCTGCTACTTCTATGCTATTTACTTTTGAATGATATTATTTAAAACACGAACCTTTAGCGGCGTATAGTCTTCCGTTAAATCCCAAATCATTGATGGAACTTCATGCCATGAGCTAGACTCACGAACTACAATATGACTTGAGGATTCTCTCAACACGTTTTTTTGCTCAACTGATGTAGTTTTTTCTTTTTTGGCTGAAGCTACTATAGCTTCAGACTTTTCCTTTTGTGCTGAAAATGTTACAGCTTTTGATTTTTCTTCTTGTATCGAAGCAACTACAGCTGCAGGTTGTTTTACTTGCGCTGGTTCTTCTACAAGTGCAACCTTCTCTATTTGGGCTGAAGCATTTACAGCGATAGACTGTTCTTCTAAAACATGAGCTTTTTCAAATGTTTGCTCAGGCTCATTAAAAATACTTGTAACCGTCCATTCGAGCTGACACATTTGATTAGTCAGTGTAGGTCGAACATCCTTGACCATTAAATCTTCAATAGCAGAATCCCTAGGTAAATCCACATTTAAAGGAACTGCATACTCAAAATAACCAGTATCTCCTTGAATATCAAGTGCATCAATTTGTACTAATTCTTCATCATCCATGAAAGCTTGCATGTCTCGAAAATCAAAGCGAACATGTGCGGTGATGTGATAAATACCCATTAATCGTAGTGAATCTTCTAGCTGCATTGTCTGCCACCTCGGCTTAATTTGCACAGCTGCTATTTCTGTTGGGCAGCCATAACCAGGAAAACAGAAAGTTTCACTCATATTCCAAGTTTTGTGTTCGATAATAATCCCTCCCCTTGCATCATATGAAGCTTCGGAGATTAATATGCTATAAGATAGTAAATAAGGGTACTGATGATAAAGAAGGTGTTTCGACGCTCATTCCTTCTTGATAACTAATATAATAGCTTACAAAAGTTCACGTAGATTTTATTTTTGCATTAAAAATGGCATACTAGAAAATACTTCTAGCATGCCATTTTACTGTTGGTTTAACAGCTTTATTATACATTCACCAATTTAATTTTATTTGCTACACGATCTGTTAACATTTGTGTTGCTTTTGGTACGATTGGCTTAAAGATTGGATTTAAAACAGGACCAGCTAATCCTCCTGCCTTTACTTCTAAATAGCCTGTCATTTTTGTATGATCTGCATCAATACTTTCTGCAAGGAAATAACCGTTCCCTGAAAAGTTATCAGAAAGTCCTTTTAATTCGAAAGTTACTTTCGAAGGTGCTAACCATTCTAAAATAGTAATCTCTACTTCAACTGTTTTTTTCAGAACACCGACGTTACCTTTAAACGTCCATGTTGAATGTTTTTCATCAATCATTTCATGTGCATTATAACCTGGGACAAGCTTTGCCCATTTTTCCATATCACTGACGAAATCCCATACATTTTCAATTCCTACGGGTACTTCGACTATGTGTGTGCCTGTTGCCATATCAATTCACTACTTTCTTTTATGAATAGATATATTATAAACGATTTCGCCCACAATTTGGCTATGCTTAAAGTTTTAATTTTGACAAAAAAATTATTTCAGTAATAACGATTATCTTCCCATTCACAAAAATCGGAAAAGCTATTTAAGATAAATCCTTAGCTGTATTAAAGTGAGTCTTTGAGTTGTTGCTCTCTATTTACATTCTACTTTCACGTAGAGGAAGGTTTAAACTTCATCGTCTCGCCCTGCTGTAACAGTAAATCTTTCTTGTTAGTCATACCTGTTCATATTACCCAATATTTATAAATGTAGTATACTAGAATGAAATGTCCGATTATTCTGTCATTAAAACAACGCAGCAATTCATTTAAGAAAAATGTTTTAGCTTGTTCAACTATTGGGCAAAATTATGTAGTTTAATCCTCTATAAGTATTAAAAGGCGCAAGCTGAATAGAGATAAATGGAGGGAAATATAGTGAAAAAACAACGTTCAAACAAAATATTAATTTTATTCGAGTTGATTTTTTATGCAGTATTACCTTATGTTCTATGGAATCTTGGTAGAGAGCCTTTAGGTGATTATACAGCAATGCTGATTTCAACCATTCCTGGAATTGTTTATACCATTTACCGCTTTGTTTTAGATAAGCAATTTAACATTACAGGCTTATTAATTTTAAGCTCACTAGCACTAGGTACGACGGTTAATTTGCTATCAGGTTCAGCAGAGCAAATGATTTGGAATGGTGTATATCTAAGTCTCTTCTATACATTTCTTTATATTGTTACGCTAATGATTAAGCGTCCTCTTTCTTTATATTTTGCTGTTGATTTTGTATATTTGCAAGGTTATGCACGAATGGAGAGCCGAGCATTATTTTTTCAAAAAGGCATCTTTAAATGGTTTCAATTTATTCAGGTTATTTTCATCATAAGAGGACTTTTTATGGCAGGATTAACAGTATACCTACTCCAAAAATACGGAATTGATGGTTATGGTGGCATGTTGATATATAAGCAAATCGCAGGGTGGGCTTTCTCGATTTTACTTATAGGCATGTTCTTTTATATAAATGTCCCAGTAAGAAACTTTTTTGCTAAGCAACAAAATCAATTACAAGACAATAATAATCTAGCTCTCCAACAACCAAACGCAACTGTTGAATAAGCTTTATTTTCTTCTTCTCCTAACAGGGGCTTTCGTTTAATAAAAATAGGGCATCAACGAAGTAGTTATAGAAGGCTCTAACAAGCATTGAGTTGATTATATTGGGTTATTCCCTTTCTCTTGGTATTGCCTTAGATATTCCCGCAAATGTAAATGAGTTACGTCCTCAACATGGATTACACCCTATCAAGGCAATGTTCAATAAATAGATAGAGTATATACCTATAATTTTGCACGTTTACTTTAGATGTGTTGTTGAATCGTCTATCTGCAATAAAATCCTCATGTGCAAATTTTATAAGCATACAAAAAACCACTTCTTATCAAATGTTAGAATTGATAAGAAGTGGTTACTAATTTGTTAATTGATTGAGAATTATACTACTCCATAAAGGAACGTATTTTCGCTCTCTTTTTATCTTGCTAATTGCGCAAATACTTTATGGAAGGCTTCAACCGTTTTTGCGATATGCTCCTCCGTATGTGCAGTAGAAATGAATAATCCTTCAAATTGAGATGGCGGTAAGAAAATACCTTCCTCTGCCATTAGACGGAAATATTCAGCGAATAATTGTAAATCAGACGTTTTTGCTGAAGCAAAATCAATAACATTGTCATTCGTAAAGAAGAAACCGATCATGGAACCAGCACGATTAACAGTGTGTGGAATATTGTATTTCGTTGCTGCCTCTCGGAAACCAGCTTCTAATTGATCACCTAATTTTTTGAAGTATTCATACGTGCTTTTATCTAGGCGAGATAATGTTTCATAACCAGCAGTCATTGCTAATGGATTCCCTGACAATGTTCCAGCTTGATAGATTGGACCAGCTGGTGCTACTTGCTCCATAATGTCCTTTTTCCCTGCAAACGCGCCAACAGGAAGTCCACCGCCAATTACTTTTCCTAATGTTGTCATATCTGGTGTTACATCAAAATAACCTTGTGCACAGCCATAGTCAACACGGAAACCTGTCATCACTTCATCAAAAATCAACAGTGCTCCATATTCCTTTGTTAATTCACGTAAGCCTTGGAGGAAGCCTGGTTGTGGTGGTACAACACCCATATTTCCTGCCACTGGCTCAACAATTACTGCAGCAAGTTCAGAACCAAATTTTTCGAATACTAATTTTGCCCCTTCCAAATCATTGTACGCTACAGTTAATGTGTTACGTGCAATATCTGCTGGGACACCAGGGCTGTCAGGTAAGCCTAATGTAGCTACACCAGAGCCAGCCTTAATAAGCAAGGAATCTCCGTGACCATGATAAGAGCCCTCAAATTTTAATATTTTATCGCGCCCTGTAACACCACGAGCTACGCGTAAAGCAGACATCGTAGCCTCTGTCCCAGAAGACACGAAGCGAATCATTTCCATACCAGGCAGTCGATCTAACACTAATTTAGCTAATCGGTTTTCTGTATAACTTGGTGCTCCAAATGAAGATCCCTTCGCCGCCGTTTCTGCAATTGCTTTGACAACTTCTGGATGCGTATGACCTAAAATAAGAGGTCCCCATGATAATACATAATCAATATACTCATTGCCATCAATGTCTTTAATGATAGCACCATGACCAGACTCCATGAAAATCGGATCCATATTTACAGATTTGAACGCACGTACTGGGCTACTTACACCACCTGGCATTAAGTTAATCGCTTCAGCATATGCTTGTTTTGATTTTTCGTAAGAACGCACCATTTATTTCTCCTCCAACCAACGTGCTACATCTTTAGCATGATACGTAATGATTAAATCAGAGCCCGCACGTTTCATACCAAGTAATGTTTCAAGCACTACTTTTTTCTCTTCAATCCAGCCATTAATAGCTGCTGCTTTGACCATTGCATATTCACCAGAAACGTTGTATGCAACAATCGGTAATGTATAGTTATTTTTCACATCACGAATAATATCTAAATAGCTTAGAGCTGGCTTAACAATTAAGAAATCTGCACCTTCAGCAATATCCGACTCCGCTTCACGAAATGCCTCTATACGATTTGATGGATCCATTTGATATGATTTACGATCACCAAATTGCGGTGCACCATCAGCTGCATCACGGAATGGCCCGTAGTAGCTAGATGCATACTTTACGGCATATGACATTATCGGTACATTTTCAAAGCCTGCTTCGTCTAAGCCTGCACGAATTGCAGCTACAAAACCATCCATCATATTGGACGGAGCAATGATATCTGCACCAGCTTTTGCTTGTGATACAGCTGTACGTGCTAAAACATCTAGTGAAGAATCGTTTAAAATTTGATCACCTTCAATTAAGCCACAATGCCCATGATCCGTAAATTCACATAAGCATGTATCTGCAATCACTAAAAGCTCTGGATGGCGAGCTTTAATGAGTCGTGTTGCTTCTTGCACAATACCTTGATCATGGAATGCACCAGTTCCGACTGCATCTTTTTCTGCAGGTAAGCCAAACAAAATAACAGCAGGTATACCTAAAGCAACAACTTCATCAATCTCAGCTTCAAGTTTATCTAACGAAAATTGAAAAACGCCAGGCATAGAAGATACTTCGTTTTTAATATTTTCGCCTTCAATAACGAAAATTGGATAAATTAAGTCCTCTTTGTGTAAGTATGTTTCTTTTACCATTGATCGTATTGCAGCATTTGCACGCAAACGACGATGTCTTTGAAATTGTAATTTTGTCATTTTCTTTCTCCTACTTTCGTTATTTCCTCGATGACTGCTTGCATTGTATATACGCTCGGCATAACATCCACAATAGCACCGTGATTCAAAATAGCTGCTTCTGTAATATGACCGATTGCTGCTAGGCGTGCAGTCTCCCAACCAATTACCGAAGCTACATCCTTTGCGTAGACATCAACAGCGGAAGGGCTAGCAAAAATCACGGTGACGTCACTGTTCCTACGGATACAATCCATAATTACTAGTTTTTGATCGTGTCGCTCAATCGTTTCATAAACTGTCCATTCCTCCAATTTAAAGGGCAGCCCTTCCTTCAATGTCTGTTTCGCTTTTTCTCCACGAATAAATAGACAAGTAGAATTGCTACCTACTACGCTAGGGAATTCTTGGACAAATACATCTGCACTAAATATAGAAGGCATAAAACTCACATGGAAGCCTAGGTTTTCTAATGCTGAAGTAGTTTTAGAACCAATAGAAGCAATCTTCACTTGAAAATTCTCAGTACTCAAATTAAAGCGTTGCATTTTGCTAGCAAATGCATCTACAGCATTTTGACTCGTAAAAATGAGCCAATCAAATTGACGCGCAACCTCTAAACGCTCATCATCATTTCTATCGATAAGCTCACAAGTTTCAATCAACGGGGCAATTACTGCTTGGCCACCTAAAGCTGTGATGTCATCTATAATGGTTGTCGTCTTAGATGTACCTGTCAAAATAATTATTTTACCTTCTAAAGGCAAATTACTTTGCATCTTGCTCTGCCTTTACTCGTTGAATTAATTCAAAAGCACCTTGCTTCGTTAAAATCTCAGCAAGCTCTTTCCCAACTGCTGCCGCATCAGTGCCAACTACTGTTTCCTTGTAAACAACTGAGGCATCTGGTGCAGCAACAAGACCAGTTAGTGTAATTTCTTCCCCATTAGACTTCGCATATCCTGCAATAGGTACTTGACAGCCACCATCCATAGCCGCAAGGAAAGCACGTTCTGCATGTGCTTCTTGCCATGTAATACTATCTGTTAACTTGCCTAATTCCACTAATAGCTCCGTATCGTCTCCACGGCATTCAATACCTAGAGAGCCCTGTGCTACTGCTGGTAGACAATCCTCTACAGGTAAAAACTCAGTAACTACTTCATCGCTCCAACCAAGGCGTTTTAGTCCAGCCGCCGCTAAAATAATGGCATCGTATTCATCCGTTTCAAGTTTAGCTAAGCGTGTATCTACATTTCCACGAATCCATTTAATTTCTATATCTGGGCGGACTGTTAAAAGTTGAGCACTGCGACGAAGAGAACTTGTCCCAACTACTGCTCCTGCTGGAAGATCGGCAAATTTCACATGCCCTTTTGAAATAAATGCATCACGTGCATCTTCACGTGGTGGGATACAGCCAATTACTAATCCTTCTGGCAGTATAGCAGGCATGTCTTTCATAGAATGAACAGCAAAGTCAATTTCTTTGTCGTAAAGTGCTTGTTCAATTTCTTTTACGAAAAGTCCTTTACCACCTACCTTAGATAGCTGCACGTCTAAAATTTGATCGCCTTTCGTGACAATTTCTTTCACTTCAAACTCAAATGGTGCACCAGCTGCTTTTAACTCATTAATAAACCAATTTGTTTGCGTTAAAGCTAGCTTACTTCTTCTAGAACCTACAATAATTTTTCTCAACAGTCTCCAACCTCTCTTCTAATACCATAAATGGAATCGCGATAAACTACTTCCTAAAAAGAAGTTAACAACAACTAAAAGATAAGCGTATATATGTACCCACGCATAAGTTGTCCCTGTCAGCTTACTTTTACGATTCACATACAATATAAAGCAATACAAAATTAAAATAATAAAGGACCCAATAATCTTCGCATCAAAAACCGAAAGAGTATCTAGCGTTAGTAGTGCCCATTCAAACCCTAAAATTAAACTTATAAACAGCACTGGGATCCCAATGAAAAATGACACATTCATCCAGCTGCTTGTCTGTTGTAGTGATGGTAGCCTTGTCCATAAATGTGACCATTTTTTCTTTTTAAGCAAACGATATACGACTAAATACAATATCGCAAAAACAAAAGTTAACGTAAATGCTGCATACGATAACATCGCAAACGATATATGAATAAAAAGCATTTCCGAAATTAAAGTATCGCTAACTGCTCCTGTTGGTCGTTTCGGCATAAAAGTAAAAATACTAGCGAACAAAAACCCTAGTATATTAATAATGAACACCGGAAGATCAACTCGTGCAATACAGTGCAGAATAATAGATAATGTTACGAGCAGCCAGGAATAAAAGAGAATCCCTTCAGACAAGGATAAAATCGGAAAACGCTTCGTTTCCACAAAAGTTAATATAATAACGGCACCTTGAATTACCCATACGAATGAAACAAGCCAAAAAGCAATTCGCCTTGCACGTACTTGCTTATAAAAGTAATCAGTAAAGTAAAATACTAGACTGATCGCGTACAAGACGATTATCAATTCGTAGAGCCTTGTCATTGTCAAATCAGCCAATAGACATCCCTTCTTTATATTGAAAGTGCTAAAGTGGTGTACTTTAGCCTAGAAAAAAAAACGTTTTCGTATCCTTAGTTTACCATACAGATACGAAAACGCCTCATTTAGCTTTAACTTCTTTTAGCGGATGTTTGGACACCCGCTGAAAAGTAACTTTAACCTGCATTCATCTCACCACCTATAGAGGTGGGAGACTTCTGTAGCTCACGCTTTGCTTTCGCTACAAAAGAGATTTGCTGAAAGAAGTTAGAAAGAGTACTTTGGTTCAGTGGAAGATTGTGATGACTGTAATCGTTCATTGCGTTCAAGCTCTTGCTTTGTCATTGCAGCAATTTCAGCTTCCACAGCGTCCTCAATACCGAAAATTTGTTGGAATAAACGTAACTGTTCATTTGCTTTTGATGAATTTGCCATTTCCTTAGCTTGTAAAATTGGTTCTTTTAACAATTGATTAATAATAGACTTTGTATGCTTACTTAAAATTTTACGTTCTCGATCCGTTAAATCTGGCATTTTATTTTCAATACTAATCATTGTTTCTTCTTGAATATGACTCGCTTTTTTACGTAATGCTGAGATGACAGGGACAACACCAAGAGTGGCAACCCAATCTTTAAACTCTACAATCTCTTTACTAATCATTGAAGTAATATCAGCCGCAGCGTGTTCACGCTCAGCTAAGTTTGCTTCAACGATGCCTTGTAAATCATCTATATCATATAAGAAAACATTTGGTAAATCCCCAACATGTGGATCAATATCACGTGGAACTGCAATATCTACCATAAATAAAGGTTTACCTTTACGCAGACGTTCAACAAATTGCATCAATTCATAGTCAATTACATAATCTGTTGCACCTGTAGATGTAATTAAAATATCTGCTTCCAGTAACGAACATTGTAGTTCCTTCATAGATTTTGCTTCGCCGTGGAATTTAGCTGCTAGACTTTCTGCTTTTTCGAACGTACGGTTAATAACGGTTACTTTCCCTACACCGCTACCGTAAAGGTTCTCAATTGCAAGTTCTCCCATTTTTCCTGCACCTAAAATTGCCACATGTTTACGTTTTAAAGATCCGAATATTTTCTTTGCTAATTCAACTGCTGCATAAGAGACTGATACCGCGTTCTCACCGATAGCCGTTTCATTATGTGCACGCTTCGCAAATGTCACCGCTTGTTTAAATAGCTGATTGTATATCGTTCCTGTTGTTCCAATCTCTTGTCCATTTAAGAAGCTTTTCTTTACTTGTCCTAAAATTTGAGTTTCGCCAAGTACCATCGAATCAATTCCAGCTGTCACTTTAAATAGATGCTCGATGGCCTCATCTTCTTCCCGAATTGTTAAATACGAAGAAAATGACTCCACAGGCAGGTCGAACCAATCTGCTAAAAAATGTTTAACAAAATGACGTCCAGTATGCAATTGATCAACTACTGCATAAATTTCTGTACGGTTACATGTTGAAACAATCACATTTTCTAATATACTTTTTTGTTTTTGTAGCGCTTCCATTGCCTGTGGTAGTTCACTCTCTATGAATGATAACTTTTCACGAATCTCAACTGGCGCTGTTTTATAATTCAAGCCTACTACGATGGCATGCATGAATAACACCTCTCACGTTCTAATTCATAAATCTCATTATAGCACAGTTCGACAAGAGTTCATCTATTATTTGTGAACATGTCATGAAGAACTGTAATTCGTCATCTACATTAGAATTATTATAAATTAAGTGTACCAAATTATACGTCCTGTTTCAAATTTAATGTTTGACCGTAAATCTTTATAAAGAATCAAGGTGTATTGATTAACCATTTTTATATTTCCTCATTAATCGGAAGGTAATGATTTCCGCTACAGACTACCATATTTCGAAAAAGATAAAGTTTTGTTCATTTGTCTTTATCTCAAAGATATTAACCAGAACGGAAATCACCCCCACGTTAAGGTGATTAGCCAAAAAAAGCTGAACTAATCGTTTGGATTAGTTCAGCTAAAAGGAGTAGTACTTATCTCTTAATTTGTGATTGTCGCAGTTTTCAAAGCAATAATTTTACCATCTTTATCATATGCTACAAACTCAATTTCATCATTCACTTTGAAGTCCTGCATCGTTTGAACTGGTTTTGTTAGCATGTAGACATTATCACTACGCTTCGTCAATTCAAATTGTACATCACCATTTAGAGAAGAGAAACGTACATTTACCTTTGCAACATTTGCACAATTACCATCAATTCTAGCATTCATTGTAATATCGCCTTTGCGTAATGTGACAGTCGTTTCTTCAAATAAATCTTCAGGATTTACGCAACTTGAAGACGATGTTTTATATAAAATTGAATCAATAATTTTTTGGGATACTTGATGTAATTGTAAATTATCAATCGCGTGATAATAAGCGCCACCAGTTTCAGCAGCCAACTGCGTTAAAATTACATCATTCACTTGTGATTTTTTGCCCATACTCACTGTATAAACTTTAACGCCTTGCTTCTTGGCATCGTTCAGCACTTTTGTCATCTTCGATTTACTTGTCTTACCATCTGATACGACAATGATAGCTTTCGAAGTTTTCGTATCATTTGAGAATTTAGACAGTGCTAGTTCTACACCTGCAAAAATATCTGTAGCACCTTTCTCTTTCGATGCTTTATAAAGATCTTTTTTCAACACATTTTCTGTACTACCTTCTCCAAGTACAGTAGCTTTTGTATTTGTTTCAATAACAATATTGTTTTTAGCTTTGAGTTGATCGATGACGTCAATCATTTTCTTACCACGGTAATTTGACTGATCAATAGCTTTCATAGACGCAGAGTAATCAACTACGTATGCGACCTCCGTTGCTAAAGAAGAAGAATTTTTACTGAAGTAAGGATTAGTGAAGATTTCCTTAGTAAATGTTTTATCTTTTAAATCTTTCAATATAGTTGCATAACGAGGATCAATTTTATTCACTAATGTTGCTTCAACTTTAGATTTCCCATAAATAACTGAGTCGAAGTAAGCTACAGCTGTTCCTGGTCCCCCTGTTTTATCTAGATAATCCGAGGTATTTGTAACAAATGAAGCTGTTTTCTCAACACCGTTAAATTTAATTTTTACTGTTCCTTGATAGTCAGTAATAGGTTCTCCACCTGGTCTTACTAATGTAACCATTACTTTTGTATAACGATCTTTACCAGATGGTCTTGACGCCGCATCCGCACTTTCCTTTAATGCTTCCACTCGTTTTTTATAGGCTTCTACTTGACCGAGCAATTTACCACCTTGGTATTTTAATAATACTGTTCGATCATAATTACTCAAACTTGTTAAAATAGCATAGATTTTCATCACACTATCATAATGCTCTAGCGTCAGTTGTTTTTCCTCTGGCATATAGCTCATAAGTTGAATAATAGAACCAACTGGGTTAATGTTCTCAACCTGTGAGGCAATCGCATCATCAATTCCTTGAATACGATAAATTGGACGCCCATCCTCTGAAATCATATACATAATTTCTATCGTCTTTTTATCATTAACAGAATCTTTTAAGCGTTTTTGAATAATCGTTTCAAATAGCCAGACTGAAATATTGTAGTTTTCAAATTGTAAAATGGCATTTTTATAACCTAATGCAGGATATTTTTTATCACTACCACCATATTGTAAATAAACATTTTCAACTTTTCCTAAAGCATTCGTTACATTTGTTTGTTGTCCAATACTAAATAGCTTTTCTTCTGGATCAATCCAATGGACATTAATTATATTTTCTGTAAAGAACTCCGGTAATTTTTCAAACGGTACATATGGAGGCGTTACACTTCCATTATCATCAGTATTTGCCGGATCATACACTTGGTAATCAATGCGCATTTCTGGCTGAGGCGCATAACGTACTTGTGCATTTAGTTTTTCACCCTCAAGACATTTCATAGCAGGGTCTGTGTTGTTAATAAGCTCAAATGAAATTGTATCACGTACAGATTTTGTTAGTTTTGGTGCAATAACAATTGCAGATACAGTTGAGCCGTCTGATTGTACATTACGAACAGCTTCACCTGATGTGTCAACGATTTTTGCACCATATGATGAAGTTACACGGAATGTGTAAGACTTATCGTCAGGAATTGGATCTCCTTTACAAGTCTTTAAAGATACAGTAATTAGCGTTGAATCTTGGTCATTTGCAATTAAATCTGGTTTTTCAATATCGATACTTTGTAGTGCATTATTGACATACTTTGGTCCAGTAAAATCATTAGAATTGTCCTTCGGCTCTTCAAAGTCGGCGTTGTTTGAGCCCATGAAGCCTGGTGGTAAAGTGATTTTATCGTTATCACGGCCTGCTGCAGTACGTTTTAATCCTTGTACAGCAAAGTTGCCGCTTTGCACAGCACGATATAAAAATTCAGCAATATCTCCACGAGTTAGCTTTGTAGAAGGATTAAAATCGGCAAATGTCTTTTTACCAGTGCTTCCTGTTGAAATATCGTTTGTGTATAAATATTGAACTGCCTGAGGCTCATCTAAATCTAAGCCTTTAAAAGCAGCATATATACGTGCAAACTGTCCGCGTGTAACAGCTTTTGAACGATTGCCTGTAGTATAGGCGCCATTAAAAGGTAAATAAAAATCACTATAAAAATTATAAGCTACACTGTCGTTATATGTTAATGCATAGTTTCGATCAAGCTTTGCAAACATTACGACAAGCTCTCGCTCAGTGATCTGTTCACTAGGTAAAAAGTTATTAGCGCTATTCAATGAAAGTAAATCATTATCGACTGCCCATGAAATAGCTTTGTATTTACTATTATTTGTTGGTACATCATTAATTGTCGTAGCTGCCTGAGTAACCGCTGGAGTTGCTGTCACAAAGACTAGTACGAAACAAAGCAATGATAGAAATGCTTTTTTAGCATATGTCATTTGTTTCAGTCCTTTCTTTAATTAAAGAACAAGATATCGTCGCGATAGTTTTGTTTTAAGTCGTTTTCTAAATAATTTAAGAAACGTTCTAGTACTAAAGATGCTTGTGCTCGTGTTAACGGTTGGTTTGGATTAAAACGACCTGTTACAGGATCACCAGTCATTAAACCTAATTCATTTGCAATGTAAATACCGTCTTTAGCGTACGATGGGATTTGCGCATCATCCGTAAATTTTGTTACATAACCTGGGTCAGGTGCTTTGTTTTCAAGCCCTAATGCACGCACAAAAATCGTAGCAGCTTGGGCACGTGTAATTGGATTATCTGGTTTAAAATACTCTGGCGTCACACCTTTAATAATTCCCTTTTTAACCGCAGATTCAATATAGGCATAATCTTTTGAAGAAGGTTTCACATCTTTAAAGATACTTGTAGCCGTTGTTTTTTTCGATTTTTTTTCTTCCATAACGCGCAAGTCAACTGCCTTACCAATGGCCGTTGTAAAATCAATTCGCTTCATTGGTGTATTTGGCGAGAAGAAGTTACTTGCATCAGAGTAAATACCTAATGAGTATAATTTTTCAATAGCTCCCTTAGCGTAATGATTTGTTAAATCACGGAACTTAGGAATGATTAAACGTTCAATTGTTGGCATATATTCTTTGTCTAAGTCAACGGTACCTTTTTGTCCAGAGGATAAATCATACGCATATTCAGAAATTACATCCTTGTTACTGACAACTGCATAGCCTCCATCAAAGCTACCTAAACTCCCTAGATTTTCCTCGTAGTTTAGTACACGTGATTTACTTGTAGATAATCGATTTTTAACATGACTTGTCTTACCATCACTATAATTATATACAGATTCTGTAATTTGCGTTTCTGTTGCTCCCCAGAAGTTTTCATAGCCTGCATGTCGACTATCCGTATCAATCGTTACAGTATTTTTGACTGCATTTTTCCCAGTCCCAGTCTGATAAGCATATGTTTTTCTCGAAATCACATTCCCTGAGTAATAATCAGAGGCTGCACGATTGTCCGTTACTGTACCTTGAGAAAATTGGTAATCTACCAATGTGTATGTTATTTTCCCAACAACAATTTTCTCTGTATACTTTTTCACTACACCATTCGATGTTTTTTGACCAATCGAAGCATGATCTACAACATCAGATTCATATGCAATATTTCGTGTCAGTGTAGCACCATTACTTGCTGTAAGCTTTAAACTATGTGTTTCAGTTACCTTACCTTTAGATTCTTTTTGTGAAATTTTAATGTCTTTACTAGTGCCTTTAAATATAATAGGTGTTCCTGTAATAAAAACAGCTTCCTCATATGTATACTCATTTTTTACTGCACCTGTTGTTTCTAATGTAGCAGCTGATGCATTTACTGGGATCGTAACTCCAATAACTACAAAAGCAAGAACAACTAACATTAATTTAGATAAATGTTTTCGCATTCGTTTTTGTGTCCCTCTCTTTCATTCAAATGCATACTTCATATATGAAGTTGTCAAATTTGTTATTTAAATGGCTCATCACCATAACGTGTGGTTGATTTCCGTTCCGACTGGGCGCTTTGTTGCTGCCGCTTCGCTTTCGCACAGATAAAACATTTGCCGCTGACGCTTCGCTTTCGCGCAGAGCAGAGCTTCCTGGGGGCGTCCGATGAGCCGCTTCACTC
>NZ_JBSSFD010000023.1:0-65250 GCF_054062295.1 Lysinibacillus sp. TE18511 | reverse complement strand
TATTTTTTATGAAAAAAATTTAAAGCCGGTGAAATTTTACTGATCGTAAAATTTCACCGGCTTTTTAGTTTAGAGATGGGTTTTGTCCCAGCCTCATTTTTTTCTGCATCGAAAGTGTAGCGGCAGATGCAAAAATGTTTTTCTGCCCCGAAAGCGCAGCGACAGATTTCCTCCCTACAACACAAAAAAGCAAACTATAAAATACTTCTAGTTTGCTTTCTTTTCAGGCTTCTCTTTATGCATTTAATCATATTGTTTTTTCACTGGCTTATAAATTCGTGCTTTTTTCAGTACTGTTTTAGGTACTTGGAAGGTTGCTGTGACGACTCCTGGATGACGACCAATTTCAATCGAGCCTGTAATTGTCGCTCGATTCATAACCTCTGGCTCACTCATCTCAAAGAGCCTTGCAGCACGGCTTATAGCATTAGTTGTTGCCTCATTTAATGACGTTCCAGAGCCAACCACCGATACAGGGAATGCCTCCTCCACGTGTTTAACACCAAATTCCTCTGCAAGCTCACGTGCACGACGTTTTTCTTCCTTTGTAAAAGGTTTCGCTGTATACGGTAAATCTTCTGTATTTGGCAACAAAATAGGACCGTCCAAATCTACTTTTTTCAATACACTTACCTGTAGTTGAACAATACCAGCAACATCCGTTGTATGTCCTGCAATTTCGCCGTCCCCTTGCATTGCGTGCATATCACCAATATACACACCACCGCCTGGAACCTTTACGGGACAAATAATTGTCGCTCCCTCTCGAACACGGCTTATATCCATATGCCCATCTGTGCGATGTGTATCTAATTCCGTCTGCGTAAATGCATATTCATGTGGTGCTCCGATTAAAAACGCACCGAAATCACCAGCATTATGAGAGTCTGGCATCGCCTTTGAAGGTGTCGTTCCAAGCTGCCCTAAAAACGGACGCATTCTTGCCATAACACCTATCAAATCACTTGGTGCTAATGCTACTACAGGATTTTGCACAGAATTTTCAGGTGTACGCATATAATTTTTCGCATCAAGAGCAATACGGCGAGCCCCTTCTCGTCCAACAGTCACACCAATATTACCTTTATGATCTAATGCCATTGTATAACCATTTGTCATGTTAAAAGGTGATGTTTCTGTATCACATGTCGAACAGCGAATGGACTGCCGACCTATCCCTTTGACAACTGTACTTGGATGCAGCTTACCACAGCCCGGGCATTTTACTGATACGAATGGATCCCCAATAGATCGATCCGGAATTGCCTCATCGTGTCCAGATGCTGTTGCTAATGATGTCACCTGTATGGATTTAATTTTGATGACAATGGCATCCCCTACCTCTGCCCCTTCTACAAATACAGGCTTTGTCACTTCATGCCCACCACGGATCGTCGGTGTTAGCATCGGGCCCCAACATCCTGGCGTCGTATTAGCAATAATTGTCCCACCATCTTTTACAGGACCAAGCATTTTTTGCTGAGGGTCTAAAATACCATCTATGAACTCATTTACGAATAATGTTTCGACGGCTTGCGGCTGCTGTACAAGGTCGTCACTTTCCTTTTCTTCTTTTTCAAGCACATGCAATTCGTTTATCATTTTTCGTCACGCCCCTAGTTCTGATTTTATGTATATAGATTTTTGTTAAAAACTTAAAGTGTCTAAAAAATTCTCCTATATAAAGTTAAATTTCGACATTAAGATCGATATTCCCTGCCATTTCGAGGAAAATGTCACTACACATATGCATTGATAATTCAAAATTGTATAGAAATCACTTCTTTATCAGTGTATTTCTACTATTTTAAAGCTATCTATACATAAAAAAGCGCAGACTCGTACAAATGTATTGTAAAAGTCTGCACTTTATTTGGACCACAATTATCTTCATTTCTTATTATATGTCGGTAGTTTTAGTACTATGAATATATAAGTACGTCGTGTATTAGACCATACCAATATATTTAAACTGTACATATATTGTGCATGGAAGAATATCTTCAAGCATACTAGTTTTCTTCTTAGTAGCCCTATATTTCCTTAGTTATTCATGTATAAATCAAAAATATGTGAGAAATCTTCTTTCTTGTATTTGTCCTTATGGTCAATCATCCAATTATTAGAAAAACGTGTGATTTCCTCGAATGATGCAGACGGTGTGACATTGTCATTACCGATACGACCAATTGAAGAAGAAGCAATGGATAAACTCTTTTCTGCCACCTCTAACTTGTATGCATTTTGCTTTTGCTCATAGCTAATGGCATGCAACGCTTTATATAAATCTTTAATGTCATCAATAAAACGTTTATGAATGTCAATTGATAATGGCGTATTGTCGATTGTAAATTTAATTTCGACATCAAGATCAATAGTTCCTGCCGTTTCGAGGAAAACTTCACTAATATGGTGCATTGCGTAGTCGTAACGACGCAGTAAACGCTTTTTGCTCATTGCGCTTTCACCGTCTACATGAATAATTGCACGATTTGTAAAGCAATACTCATCTGATTTCGTCTTAATTAAAAAATATATTTTCTCATCAATTTCATGCAGGATAAAATCATCTGCATCCGTCTTATCATAGTCCTCACGAGTAACAACTACCCCAATATCTGAAAGTCCAAGCGCGTCTGCTGCTATTTTTTTAAACATCATTTTCCTCCTAAATGGTTGATACTATTATTACGCTTTTCATCTGTAAAAAGTTTCAAAGAGACCTTGGTATCCCTAAAAATACTAAGACTACAATGGTTAAAAAAAGCTCCAATAGTCTATTCATAAAAATTCTTATGACGATTTACACCAATAAAGGGTCTCTGTGCTTTTTGATTGCTCAAAAACCCTTTCGTTCACCTTTCATAGATTATTATATTTCAATTGTGGATATGCACACTTTCCGTGGGTAATCTTAATTTAATGGGATTGTCACAGAATCCATCTCTTTTATTTCCATACCTTGCCCTGAGCCCAAGGAGAAATAGATAACAGGAACAAATGTAATGGATGTAGCCGCTGGTTCAATGGCCTGTACAGTAGCGCCTGATTTATAGGAAATGCCATTGTCCTCACTTTTAGCACCATTTCCGTTTACTTCTTTCAAGTAGGTTTCATTTATAATAAGAAAAAGTCCTTCAAGCTACTTTCAAAAGTAATAGCAATGCGTTATTGTTAAAAAACTATTAGTGATTACATTAAAAGAGGAAGGACGTGTTTAATCATGCAAGAACCAACTATTTTAGTGGTGGATGATGAGGCTGATTTAGCTAACCTGCTAAAAGTCAGTCTACAAAAAGAGGGCTATCAGCAAATTCATACGGCTGGCTCTATTCAAGAAGCTTGGACGAGTTTTCAACAGACACAACCCGATATTGTACTTCTCGATGTGATGCTTCCAGATGGTGAGGGCTACGATTTATGCCGACGTATTCGAGAAGTGTCGCATGTACCAGTCCTTTTCATGTCAGCGAAAAATGAGGAAATTGATAAACTTTTAGGACTTGCTATTGGTGGAGACGATTATATTACGAAACCTTTTAGTCCTAAGGAAGTCGCCTATCGAGTAAAGGCTCAGCTTCGTAGAGCCGGCTATCAAATGCAGGAGACTGCACCAGTTACCCCTGTAAAGACCATACAAGTTGGACCATTCCTGTTAAATGGAGATGAAACGGAGGTACATAAGGACGGCGTTTTATTGGAGCTAACAGCGAAGGAGATTGGCTTGATGGCTTGCTTTATGCACAATCCAAATCGAATATTAAGTAAAGAGACGTTGTTCGAGCGTGTTTGGGGAGAGGACTTTTTCGGCTCAGACAATACCGTTATGGTGCATATTCGACGACTGCGCGAAAAGATTGAAAAAGATGCTTCAAAACCTGTGTATATTACAACTATAAAAGGGCTGGGCTATAAATTTGTCATCCCCAAAGAGGAACAGGGATGAAATGGAAACTAACTGCCCGCTTTCTACTGTCTGTGCTTTCCATTGTCATCATTGTTATTTTTGTGAATACAGCAATTTTAATTGGGTTTTTTATTTTCCAACAGTTCAGTAATTATAATGTTTCTCAGTATTCAGAGGAAAAATACGTTCGTGATTTTCAACAATATATCGATATAAATAACGGAACACCTTCCGTAAGTAAAGAAGGGCTTCAACAATTGCATCAGCGGAATGCTTGGATTCAATTGCTTGATCATAACGGACAAGTCGTTGATGCCCATTTTGCACCAGATAAAGCTCCTTCACACTATGCACCGATAGACCTCATTCAAGTTTATAAATATAAAGAATTCGATGCCGATACAACCGTGTATATGGGCAGTAAAGAAAGTATTAGTTATCTGATCGGCATTAAGGGTAGTGGTGTTACTCGATACATCATGCATTTTTCTGGCTCATCTGTACTACAATTTATGGGTAAATTCGGGCTTCTTATTGTCATAGCGGATCTATTGGTAGCAGCATTGGTAGGATGGTTTTTCGGGCGTACATTAACAAAGCCACTTTATGCAATGATCGAACGAATTCATCACTTAAAGAATCATGAACATAAGCCAATAAAAATGCCAGGTGGTGTATACAAGCCTGTTTTTGAAAATTTAAATGAAGTATCAAGGGAGTTAGCTGCCCATGAACAAGAACGAAAGCGACTAGAAGAACTACGCGAGGAATGGATCAGTAATGTCTCACACGATATGAAAACGCCTCTTGCCTCGATCCGTGGTTATGCGGAGCTACTGAATGATGGGAAATCGACTCCTTATGAACAAACAGAATATGCTCAGATTATCGAAAAACAATCATTGCATATGCAAGATTTATTGGATGATTTAAATTTAACTATGCGATTAAGACATCAACAGCTTCCACTCAGCTTAACCGAGGTAAATATGGTGCAATTTATCCGCGAAATTGTTATTGATACACTCAATACACCACAATATGAGCAGGCCAATATTGAATTTAATGCAACTGAAGAAGTCATCAAGCATCACATCGACGAACACTTTATGCGACGAGCCGTGATGAATTTTTTACACAATGCATTGCTTCATAATCCTTCAGATGTTGCAGTCAATATTCATGTTGATGATCATTCTATTACGATTTCTGATAATGGTAGCGGCATTTCTGCTGAAGACCTTGAACATATTTTTGAACGCTATTACCGAGGTACAAATACTGAGCAAACACTTGGCACTGGGTTAGGTACTGCTATCGCTAGAGATATTATTGAAGCGCATGGAGGAACTGTAACGATGACCTCCGAAGAACAAAAAGGTACAACTGTCATTATTCGATTACCAGTAGAAAAAAAGGAGTAGCCCTATGCGGACTACCCCTTTTTCTTATTTCTTCATTAGCTTCTGAACTTTTTTAGGTAGCTCATGGAATTTTACTTCATCATATGATGTAACTTCCGTTTCTTTTTTTACATAAAGCTTCATGTATGCATCGTGACGTAAATTTTTATGAGCTGAAAACTTTAATGTTTGCTCTTTACCGTTTTCGTCATAAGCAGGTATCTCGTACCAATACATTTTCATAATTTCTCCACTATCTAGCTTATATTCCTCTATTTCACCATCAGTAGTGATATGAACATAGTATGCTTCTTTATTTAAACGGTTAAAATCCACGGTGATTAGGACAACAAGACCTGCTACAAACAATAAGAACAATGCTCCTATACCTAAGAAAACCTTTTTCATATTAATTCCCCTGTCTAACAATTTTATAGAATGAACGAACTGTAAAGATATAATATATGCCGTAAATTGCGGAATAAGCAATCATCCACAGTACGACTGGTTTAGTTATATCCATACTAAATAGCTGTGAAAAGGCTAGCAGCGCAAATGCACTATGTGCGATGCCAACAACGAGTGGTGCACTAAAGATAACTGCAACCTGCCCTGCAACTGTTTTTAATATTTGTTTTTTGTTAACACCGATTTTATTTAAAATTGCATATTTAGACTGATCTTCCTCTGCCTCTGTTAAAACTTTGAAGTAAATAATACTTCCTGTCGCAGCTAAAAATACTAATCCTAAAAAGCTTCCTACAAACAATAGCGATCCTACAGTAGCTAGACTATCTTCATAACTTTGCGGAACACTTGAAAACCCTTCCTGCTGTTCAGATGATAATTGATTGTAAATCTCCTGTGAAATGGCTTGTTGCTTCAAGTCATTATCCATACCAACTACCTGCATTTTAACAGCTTCTGCATTTGTTGCAGCGAACACTTTATCATTAACAACGAGTACTGTACCAGCTGGCATAAAGTTTAATACACTCTCTGTATACATTTTAGCAACATGGAATGATTCCCCGTTCTCCAATTTAAACTCTTCGCCGGTAAAATCATGTGAAAAACGTTCATCGAAGCTTGCATCAAGTAAAACTGTTGAACCATCTGCAATGTGCAGTTCTTCATCTTTTCCCTGTAATTTTGCTAAACGATTATAATCGGATTCTTGTAATAATGTATATTCAAAAAATGAAAATTCATTATCGACACGTAAATTTTTCACGGCAAGCGATTCATTGTACAAGACGTCTTCTTGAGAAAATTTCACCGTATCGCCCTTCCACATAAATGTGTTAGGTAACATTTGACGTACAGTGGCCTCCGCATTGTAGTACATTCCGAAAACGCCGCCCCCTGCTGTGATCGTTGTCGCACTTAAAATAGCGATGATTGAAAGTGATTTAGCATTTGCTCGAATACGGTACAATAATTGTGATACACCAATTAAATTCAAGCCTTTCCACGACCAAGAAGTTGCTTTTTTCAACGTCATTAACACAAATACGCTAACACTATGGAATAACAGATATGTCCCTGCAATTGTCACACCTATCACCATTAGTGGAGTACCTAATACTGTGAAGAATCTCCAAATCTTACTCGTGAAAATATCTAAGGACGCTGTATAATATCCAAATGCAATTAGCGCCGTCCCAAGTAGAGCTACTAAAAGCGATGCACGTGGAATTTGCTCCCCCTGCTTCTCAGCATGAAACAGGTCAATCAGTTTAAATTGATAAATGACACGATAGCCCTGTAAAGATGTGAATAAAAATAGTAAAGTAAAAATCCCTGTTGTATTTACTAGTGCCTCCGAGGAAAATGTTAAACTACCTACAACCTCATAGCCCATCAGACGCACTAAAATCATTAATAAACCTTGTGACATAAAGAATCCTAGAATAATTCCAAGTACTAAAGAGACAAGCCCTATTACTAAGTTCTCGAAAAAGAGCATTAAGCCGATTTTCTGTTTACGCACACCTAGTAGTGAGTATAGAGCTACTTCCTTTTTACGTTTCTTCATAAAAAACGAGTTGGAGTACGCCATAAAGATGACGATAAAGAATAATAGCACAACAGAAGATGCACTCATCAAACCTTTAATTTGCTGTGACGATTGTTTTAAGGCTGAAAGATCATCGTTATATTTCAATGTGACAAATGTAAAGTAAATAACGATACTGAATACCATCGAGGCGATATATAAAAAGTAATTCGACAAATTACGTTGAATATTTTTACGCGCTAAACTAAATAACGTCATTTACTCCACCTCCGATGCCTGCAAGCACCTGTAAAATCTCTTGGAAGAACTGCTTTCTTGTTTGAGTACCACGATGAATTTCCTTAGAAAGCTGTCCGTCCTGAATGAATAGTATGCGCTGACAGAAGCTTGCTGCAAATGCATCATGCGTAACCATCATAATAGTGGCAGCTTGAGAATGATTCAGATCACTTAAACTTTCAAGCAAGTCTGTTGCTGATTTTGAATCAAGAGCACCAGTCGGCTCATCCGCAAAAATTAATTTCGGCTCTGTTACTAACGCACGGGATGAAGCTGTACGTTGCTTTTGCCCACCTGAAATTTGATATGGATATTTATCGAGTAACTCTTTTATACCAAACAGTGCGGCTATGCGTTCCACCCTTGCATTAATTACCTTTATTGGCATTTTTGCAATCGCGAGCGGCAAAACAATATTTTCACGAACTGTTAAAGAATCAAGTAAGTTATAGTCTTGGAAGATAAACCCTAAATTATCACGGCGAAAATCTGCTAACTCTGCATCCTTCATGCGTGCTAAGTTTGCATCGCCAATAACGATTTCACCAGTCGTTGGCGTATCAATCGTGGCTAATACATTTAGTAGCGTCGATTTCCCAGCCCCTGAAGGCCCCATTACACCAACAAACTCTCCTTTTTCTACTTCAAACGATATATTCGATAGCGCTGTAAATGTATTTGCGCCTTTGCCGTAAGTCTTTTCAACATTTTGTACCTTTAATAATGGCGTCATAAACGCTCACCTCTTCTTTCTGACTTTAGTATACGACCCCAAACTTACAGCAAATTTGACGCAAGCTTACAACAACCTTAAATCGTAGGCACAATGTGGGGTGGATTTCCGTTCCGATTGGGCGCTTTGCCGCTGACGCTTCGCTTTCGCGCAGATAAAACATTGCCGCTGACGCTTCGCTTTCGCGCAGATAAAACATTGTTGCTGCTGCTTCGCTTTCGCACAGAGCAAAGCTTCCTGGGGGCGTCAGTCTTCACTCCAATCAACCTATCTACATGACATAAGTTCTAACAAAATGTCACCCAACTTTTTATTTTTATCAACCAACTTTTTACTTTTATCACCTAACTTTTAAATTTTATCGACATCCACCTGCCAAAAAGCAAAAAAGGATTCACACACAAAATTGTGGGTGAATCCTTTTACTTTATTATGTCGCCCAGTCAGAACGAAGATCAACCTATCCTCATGACATGAGTTTTAACAAAATGTCATTCAACTTTTTAGTTATCGGGGCACTTTCATGAATTATCGATTAACTTTTAATCTTTATCGACTAACTTTCACGTTTTATCAACCAACTTTTGAATTTTATCGACTAACTTTCACGTTTTATCAACCAACTTCTGAATTTTATCGACATCCAACTTCCAAAGAGCTAAAAAAGATTCACACACAAAATTGTGCGTGAATCCTCTAACTTTATTCTGCTAATACTTTTTTTATATCATCCTCAAAGCTACTTGGCTTATCAGCTGATCCGTAACGTCCAACAACCTCACCGTTACGATTCACAAGGAATTTTGTGAAATTCCACTTTACACTGTTGCCAAGAAAGCCTTTTGAATGGGATGTCAGATAATCAAAAATAGGATGTGCATCTTTGCCATTGACCTTCACAATTTCATGCATTGGGAACGTCACACCATACGTCAAGCGACATTGTGACGCCGCTTCCTCAGCAGTCGCTACCTCCTGCTTAAACTGATTTGATGGAAATCCAAGAATCACAAGGCCCTCATCCTGATAATTTTTATATAAACCTTCTAACTCTTCAAATTGCGGTGTAAAACCACATTTGGAAGCCGTATTAACAATTAACATTGCCTTACCCTTATAACGATCTAAGCTATATTCAGTACCATCTTCTAAAGCAACTTGAATGTCGTAAATGCTCATTTCTTATTCCCCCTATGTTATAAACGCGCATTTTTTCTGGCAATCTGCTGTAGAGGATCCCAAACACCATTGAATGGAGGCGCGTAGGCTAAATCTAAATCTAGTAAATCTGGTAACGTCATTTTATTGTATAAAGCTGTTGCAAACACATCGATCCGTTTATCAATTCCTGCCGGTCCAACAATTTGTGCTCCTAAAAGCTGCTGATCTCGCTTACGAACAACAATTTTAATAAATATCCGTTGGGCACCTGGATAATAACCCGCAATATGGCGGGCAGACAATTTAAATGCCTCATATTCAAAACCTAACTCTTTTGCATTACGCTCATTAATACCTGTCGTGGCAATCGTTAAATTGAAAAACTTTAAAATTGAAGTACCCACTATACCACGAAACGGCGCAAACTTACCTGACATATTGAGGCCCGCTAAACGACCTTGCTTATTAGCTGTCGTTCCAAGAGGTACATAATCTAAGCGCTCTTTCACAATATTAAAATGGGTAGCACAATCTCCTGCAGCATAAATATTTTCGACAGATGTCTCTAAATGTCGATTGACAATAATGGCACCATTTTTATCTAGCACGATCCCTGTTCCCTCTAAAAACTGTGTATTCGGTCTAATACCTGTAGCCATAATGACTAAATCCGTATCAAATTCGCCATTGTCCGTAATTACACGCTCAACCCGTTGATTCCCCTCAAACGCCTCTACTTTTGTATTTAGCACAAGCTCGATGTCATTCTTTTTTGCTTCCTCATGAACATGTAGCGCAAGTTCTTCATCTAGAATTCTTGCAACATAGCTACCGCGTTGAATTAATCTTACTTTTTTGCCGCAAGCATGTATCGTCTCGGCCATCTCAAGCCCAATATAACCTGCACCTATAATCGTTACATTTTCTATATCTGACGTTAAATCCGCTAGTAAATCATCTAGCTGAGGTATTGTTTTCACCGTGTGTATACCCGTTAAATCTGAACCCTTCTCCACCGGCATAATAGGATCTGCGCCTGTTGCAATAAGTAGCTTATCATAAGGAATTTCAAATGTTTCCCCAGACGACTGCGTTCCAAGAACAAGCTTCTTGTCTACATCAATTCCGTTAACCTCATGACCAACACGGGCATCAATACGATACTTATCACGAAATGTTTCAACGTCTCTTGCGATAAGACGCTTTGTCGATGAAATACGCCCATCTACAACATAGGGCAAGCCACACTGCCCATATGAATAAATAAATCCACGTTCTAAAGAAGTAATCTCTGCTCCTGGTACATTTCGATATATTTCCATTGCTGCTGACATTCCGGCAGCATCTCCACCGATGATTACGTATTTCATCCAACAATCCCCCTTATTTTTTCCTCGTTGCTATTAAGGCTGCATACTGGTCCATAAATAAACGTCTTCTCCCTCCACTTATGATGACACGAACTATATGAATAGCAATAACCATCATTAGAACAAGGGACGCTATAAAGGCTAGCATGGTAATGACAATTTGTAGTACATAGAATGGTGAGTCCATATCTAATTGAATATGGCCTAGAATTGCGATGATCTTAGAAATACATACTACTACGAGAATTGCCGCACAACGGCGCCAAGATTGATATATGGTACTTTTGCCGTTTTCGCTGACCATCGTAAATCGCATAAATTTCATCCCTAACGTTGCGCCATTTGTAAAACTTGGGACAACACCAAATAGCAACAAATACAAAGCAATTTTTACTAAAAATTCTAAAGTATTACTATAACCAATTACAGTACCAATGATCATCCAAATGCAATGTGCAATAAATAAATCTATTGCTAGTGCCAGCAAAATAGATAATGGCTTGACGATATCTTTTTTGGCCATTTCTGCTGCTTTAGCCTCCACCGCTGCATGAGAAGGAAACAGCGCCCATACAACAGGTGCTAAAAAGAACCCTACTAACGCTCCAACACTATTAAGGATTAAATCATCCACATCAAAAATCCGGTATGCACAATTAAAAATGCCATAAATTCCTGTAACTTGTGTTACCTCATAAAACAATGTTAGCAAAAAGCTAAATAGAAATGCACGCTTCCAGTACTCTCTTTTTTTAAGAAAATAACGCAAGTATACGCCAAACGGCATGAGCAGTAAGAAATTGTAGAAAGCTTGGAAAAAAGCTGGTTGTTTCGCGATATAAAGCCATGTAGATGGATTCGTTAGAACAATCCCACTATCTTCTAAAATATCAGTGACAAATTGAAAAGGATGCAAATTATAATAAACTGTATCCGCAGATTGTAGAGAGCAAGTATCTCTTGTTTCTGGGAAAGGTAGCAAAACTAGACACAATGCTGATAAAAAGTAAAAAATAAATGAGAACATAATAATTGTTTTAGAAAAAGATAAGTAGCCGTATTTTCGATACGTATAAATAAGCCAAGGTACAAATAGCGCAAAGGATAGCATGATGGTTATTAAAAAAGCTACAATAATAGAATGTGTATAAACTGACATAAAGCACCTCTTTTTTTAAAATCCTCTTTTTTTTATTCTATAACTCAGTTTAACCTTTAAACACAACACTACTATTTCAGCAAGCTTAAATAATTCTTAATAAAAAACAGGTAAAGAAATTTTTCTTTACCTGCACGCTTCACTTATGCTTTTGTAATTTCTTCTTTGCAGAAGGCTAAAATTTCTTCTAGCTCCTCATCCTCTAATGCAAAATCTAAATACTCACCTTCAGCTTTTTCTATGATGAAGTAATTTAAAATAAATGACTCTTCACCTTTTTCAGCGATTAGTACACGAATTTCAATTCCTGCCTCATGATAAAGCTCATCTTCTTCATCAATATCTACATCTAAAATAAATTCGTAACGCTTACCTTCAATAATGTTTGTTGGATCTAAAATTTCTTCCACTGAGAATTGTGTAATTTCCATTGTATTATCTCCTTTAAGTTAACCTGTTCTTTTATATATTAAATCAAATTCAGCATGGGTCAACTAGAAAACTCATATACACCTATAAGTAATTATGCCACAATAAAATGGAACTAATTTAGAGACATGCTTCTCTTAAGGATACTCTACATATTTAAAGGAGGCTTTTTTCTTGAAAGAGCTACTATATTACCAAGATGTTATGCTACGAGAATTTGATGCAACAGTTGTCAGTAAAGGAACTGACGAAGAAGGCCGTAATTACGTGGTGCTATCAAACACTGCTTTTTATCCAACCGGAGGCGGACAACCTCATGACACGGGTACTTTAAATGATATCGAGGTCATTGATGTCGAGAAAATTAATGATGAAATCCGTCATTATATTCAAGGCGACTCTTCAAATTTGGCTGGAGAAATGCATGGTACATTGAATTGGCAACGACGATTTGATCATATGCAGCAGCATGCAGGTCAACATATTTTAACTGCAGCTTTTGTGGAGCTTTTTGATGCACCAACTGTGAGCTTCCACTTAGGTAGTGAGCAGGTCACAATTGATATTGCTGTAGACGCGCTTACAGAAGAACAGCTTGTAGCCGCGGAAGCTCGTGCCAATAACATTATTTTAGAGAATCGTCTAATTGAAACGAAGTGGATTACAGAAAAGGAACTTGAAAACTATAACCTACGTAAAGAGGTAGCGGTCACAGGAGACATCCGACTAGTGATCATTCCCGATTTTGATTACAATGGCTGCGGCGGTACCCATCCAACATCAACGGGACAAGTCAGCGCGATAAAAATTCTTGGAACGGAAAAAATGAAAGGCAATATTCGTGTTTCTTTTGTTTGTGGCCATCGAGTTTTAGCAGAGCTTGCCATGCGAAAAAGAGTACTAGGTGACGTGGCAAGACAATTAAGCGTACCTGAAGCTGAATCCGCTACAGCACTTACAAAAATCTTAACAACACAGAAAAATACAGAAAAAGCACTTTTGGCGGCAAAAGAAGAGCTGCTAAATTATGAAGCAGCAGCTCTAGTTTCAAGTAACGAGCACATTATTACTGCCGCCTTTAATCAGCGCACTATGCAAGAGCTTCAAAAATTAGCAAGAACTATTGTCGCTGAGCAGACCGAAGCTATCGTATTACTTGTTTCAGAAAATGAAGACAAGCTTCAGTTTGTCGCAGCTCGTGGTGCAAAAGTTGAGAAAAGTATGAAGGACATTGCTACAAAGGCACTGCCACTCATTAATGGAAAAGGTGGCGGAAGTGATCAAATGGTACAAGGCGGTGGCGAGCACATGATCTCTACCGAGCAACTATTGGAAGCTATGCAAGAAGTACTAAACTGATCTTTTCGATGATAAATTACAAAAAAGGAGCTCTCCGTTGCTAGGGAAGCTCCTTTTTTCATTCATCCACATCATCACTTGCTGCACGTTCTATTGCTACGATCTCCCCCATCGATGATTATAGTTTAAATAATCAATTCCTAAGAGCTTGCATTTACCAACATATTATCCACAATTAATCCACAGTTTATCTCGATACCATCAAACCAATTTACCAATCGGATGAAATTAAATATTTTTCCAACATTTCCTGATTATAATTTACTTTTTTTGCTGATTATAAAAAATAGAATAGTTTCTATACATTTTGAGGGGAGGATTTCTATGAGTCCTGAAAAAGATATTTCTCGTCGTGATTTTTTAAAAACAACAGGGATCGCAGCAGGCACATTAGTCGGCGGTGGATTAATAGGTGGTCTTGTAGGCTATAACATGCCTGGTAAAGGAACTGCCACGCTTGAGCATGGTCAGCATGGAACTGCTACTGAAGAGACTGGCTCGCCAAAAGCTAAAATGTTTTTTATGAATCAAAGAGATTTTAATATTTTAACAAATGCAACTGAACGTATTTTCCCTGAGGATGATTTAGGTCCAGGAGCAAAGGGCTTAGATGTGCCTTACTTTATCGATCATCAGCTAGCAGGGCAATACGGAAGTAATTCTAAAGAATATATGCATGGACCATTTGGCGAGGGCGCTCCAACACAAGGTTATCAGAGTCGTTTAACACGTGCAGAAATTTTTAAGCAAGGTGTTCAAAAGCTGGAGTCGGAAGCACAGAATCGCTACAAAAAAAGCTTTAATGATTTAGATGGCAAGCAAATGGATGAAATTTTAACGGCCTTCCAGAAAGGTGAAGTGCAAATGAGTGGTGTCACATCTGCATTCTTCTTTACTTTATTACGCGCAGCAACATTAGAGGGTGCTTATTCTGACCCAATATATGGTGGAAATCGTAATATGGACGGCTGGCGTATGAAAGGCTTCCCTGGTCATCAAATGACGTATATTACTCAAATCGAAAATCCGAAATTCCAAAAAATTGAGCCTAATTCATTAGGCAGCCACTAAATATACGGGGGTGTAGAAAATGGCAACAACATTACCATCTGTAGACGTTGTAACGGTCGGTGTAGGATGGACTGGCGGCATTGTCGCTGCAGAGTGCTCAAAGGCCGGCTTGAAGGTCGTTGGTTTGGAACGTGGACAAAAGCGTGGCACAGAGGATTTTCAGGCTATCCACGACGAGTATCGTTACGCCATTCGTTACGATATAATGCAAAATCTTTCAAAGGAAACGATAACCTTCCGCAATAATCGCAACATGAAAGCATTGCCTATGCGTCAGCTTGGTTCTTTTTTACTCGGTGAAGGGCTTGGAGGAGCTGGTACTCACTGGAATGGCATGACTTATCGTTTCTTACCATATGATTTCCAGATCAAGACATTAACAGACAAACATTATGGATCTAATAAGCTTGGACCTGATTATTTATTACAAGATTGGGGATTAACATACGATGAGCTCGAGCCCTATTTCGATAAGTTCGAAAAAACAACAGGTATTTCTGGTGATGACAAAAATCCATTTAGCGGCAAACGTTCAAATCCTTATCCTACTGGGCCTATGAAAATGACACCCATGCTTGAAAAATTTGAAAAGGCGGCAAAAAACCTTAAACTATCACCTTACATGGTTCCTTCTGCAAACGTATCAGAAGTTTATAAGAACCCTGATGGTGAAACAATTAATGCTTGTCAATATTGCGGTTTCTGTGAACGCTTCGGTTGTGAATATGGTGCCAAGTCATCTGCTGAAATTACTGTTGTTCCTACTGCATTAAAAACAGGTAACTTCGACTTACGCTATAACGCTAACGTTGTCGAAATCTTAAAACAAGGCAATAAAGTGACTGGCGTCAAATACGTCGATACGGTATCTGGTGAAGAATTTATTCAACCCGCGAATGTAGTTGTACTTACAAGTTATGTCTTTAATAATGCGAAGTTATTAATGGTTTCTAAAATCGGAGAACGATATGATCCCGCTACAGGAAAAGGAACACTAGGAAGAAACTATTGCTATCAGATACTCCCTGGAGCTGTAGGGTTCTTTGATGAGCAATTCAACACATTTATGGGTGCGGGTTCTCTCGGCGTAAGCTTAGATGATTATAATGGCGATAATTTCGACCATAGTGACTTAGATTTTATTCATGGTGGAAATATAGCTTTGACACAAACAGGGACTCGCCCTATCGGCTCAAATCCAACGCCTCCTGATACACCGGCATGGGGACCAGAGTTTAAAAAGCAATCGATTTATTACTATACACGCTCATTCGGTATAGGTGCACAAGGTGCTTCGATGCCACATAAGGAAAATTATTTGTCTCTTGATTCTGTATATAAGGATGCTTACGGCTTACCTTTAATGCAGTTAACATACAACTTTACAGATCAAGATCGTGCACTTCATAAATACATTTCAGCACGTGCAGCTGACATTATGAAAGAAATGGGTGCCAAAACCGTTGTTCCAAACGCTGAAATTACTGATTACAATATCGTACCGTATCAAACAACACATAATACAGGCGGGACAGTTATGAGCTTAAAACCGGAGGATGGCGTCGTCAATAATTATCTTCAACATTGGGATGTAGAAAATCTTTTTGCCGTAAGTGCCGGAAGCTTTGCTCACAATAGCGGCTATAACCCTACAGGTACTTTAGGGGCACTAGCTTATCGCTGCGCAGAGGGTGTTGTAAAGTATAGTAAATCAAGTGGTTCTTTAGTGTAAAAGCAATTGATAAGGCTAAATATTTTATTAAAGGAGGCAAGACTTATGGGAGGTCTTGGAGCAATTGGAGTACCTGGCTTAATCATCATTTTAGTGATTGTCTTAATCGTGTTTGGTCCAAAAAAATTGCCAGAAATCGGCGGTGCAGTAGGTAAAACATTTGCAGAATTTAAAAAATCTACGAAGGGGCTTATCGATGACGATGACGAACCTACAAAAAAGGTCGAAAAAAAATCTGATGCTTCGTAGGAGGGTTTCCTATGGATCCATATGAGGACGGAAAAAGAAAATATTTAAGCCCTCTTGATAAGAAAGCAGCTGAGCCTCCCACATCTGTGGAGGCTTTTGTTGAAGTTCCAATAATAGAGACAATCGAACAGGATATTGCAGCTAATCAACCGCTTTTTCCTGTGACATCATTGCTTGAACATATTACAGAACTACGAAAGCAAATTATTAAAGGGCTAATCGTATTTATCCTATTTTTTATAATTGTGTTCTCCACCATTAATATTTGGTTTCCTTTTGTAACTCGAGGCCATTCACTAATCATTTTAGGTCCGTTAGAGGTCATCAAGTTTTACATGACCATTTCCACAACGCTAGCTTTTGGGCTTTCCATGCCATTTCTAGTTCACTTTTTGTGGAGCTTCGTAAAGCCAGGGTTAAAAGAAGAAGAAAGTCGTTTTCTTGGTCTTTATGCACCTATAATGCTTGTACTCTTTTTACTAGGCGTAGCTTTCGGTTATTTTATTGTGAATCCGCTCAGCTACTCATTTTTAGTAAGCGTGGGAGCGACTAATTTTGATGTCATGATATCCGCAAGTGAATATATGCATTTTTTAGTTATGACAACCATACCACTTGGACTACTCTTTGAGTTACCTATAGTAGCCCTCTTTTTATCATCCATCGGTGTATTAACAGCTGAATCCATGAAAAAAATACGAGGCTGGTCTTATATCGCGATGGGGGTCGGTTCTGCTGTCATGACACCACCTGATTTTATTAGCCAGCTACTCGTATTAATACCAATGATTATTTTATATGAGCTAAGTATTTTCCTTGTTAAACGTATTGAACGAAAGCAAATTGAAAGCACTGCGTAGCATTCACGCAGTGCTTATTTTTTCTTTAAATCCATCACAATAATTTCCGGAAGATTAAAAATGCGATATGGTACAGTGCTATTGCCTAATCCTCGACTGACGACCATCCTAGTCTTTCCGTCTTCGTAGACACCAGCTGTATATTTTGGAAATAGCCCCTGCCCTGGCGCAAAAAGTCCTCCAAGTCCAGGAATACGAACTTGCCCACCATGTGCATGTCCTGAAAGCACCAAATCTATACCATGATTTACATACGTATTAAACACTTCTGGTCGATGCGCCAATAACAGCTTTAGCATATCATCCGGAAGACCAGCTGTTGCAATCTCCAACATTTCTTCCGTCGATCTACCCATTAGCGGATCTTCAATACCAATAATCGCCAAGCGCTCCCCGTTGCGCTCTAGCACGGTCGATTGATTGGTCATTACATGTACACCTAACGATGAGAGCGCCTCATAAATTTCACTTACCTTATTTGTCGCTACCTCATGGTTTCCTAGTACATAATAAACATCCGCTACTTCAACTAGCCCTCGAACTGCCTGTAGGCTTTGCTCCAAATCATAGCGATTGCTATCAATCACATCACCTGTGATAAAAATATAATCTGGATTTGTCGCTTTAACCGCTGCTATCAGTCTCTGTTGATTGTCACCAAAGAGAGCATCATGTAAATCTGATACTTGTACTATGCGAAGCCCATCAAAGCTGGCAGGCACTTTTTCTGATTCGAATACATGCTTATTTACAACCAGCCAGTGATTGTTTACGTACAAAAAAACGACTATAAAAACAAGAAAGAAAACTACGTATAATAATTTTTTCAATCGCAATCGCTCACTTTGTGGCTACTTTTTCAGAAAAATCTCTGACTCTTCTATTATAAGCGTAAAACGTTCGAATTGTAAGTCAATGCTCTGAAAATCCACAGATTGCACAAAAAGAATAACGCAAAATTATTCTCATTGAGTTACTCTTCTATTCGTCACTTCAGCCTTTCTATCCTTCATTTCGACTCTTCTTTCCGTCGTTTCAGCCTTTCTATCCGTCGTTTCGGCTTTATCCATCACTTTGACTCCTTTATCCATTGCCTTGGCTCTCCTTTCCGTCACCTCGGCCCCTCTTTCCATCGCTTCGATCCTCCTATCCACCGACTAATTTATATAAATACAAAAAAACGCATTTAGACACTCCTTTTAGAAAGTCTAAATGCGTTACCTTGTTTATAAAACTTTTTCTAAGAAATCTTTCGCACGCTGTGTAGACGGAGCTGTAAAAAACTCCTTTGGTGATGCATCCTCTATCAACTTTCCACCATCAAGGAATAGTATTCGGTCCGCTACCTCACGAGCAAAGCCCATCTCATGCGTTACGATTAACATGGTCATACCAGTATCCGCAAGATTTTTCATAACAGCCAATACCTCTTTTACCATCTCAGGATCAAGAGCTGAAGTTGGTTCGTCAAATAAAATTACTTTGGGATCCATAGCCAGCGCTCGAGCAATGGCAACACGCTGCTTTTGACCTCCAGACAAACGGTTTGGATATTCATTGCGCTTTTCAAAAAGACCTACCTTCGTTAATAAATCTTCTGCCTTTTTGATAGCAGCTGTCTTGTCCATACCCTTAACATTGATCGGTGCGTATGTTAAATTTTCAAGTACTGTTTTATGAGGGAAAAGATGAAAATGTTGAAATACCATGCCAACTTCTTCACGGATCTTCATAATATCTGTCCCTTTATCCGTCAGGACGTCACCAGCAATTGTAATTTTTCCGCTCGTTGGCTCCTCCAACAAATTTAAGCAACGTAAGAATGTTGATTTACCAGATCCTGATGGTCCAATAATGGCAATTACTTCTTTTTCTTTAATTTCTGTTGAAATACCCTTTAGTACTTCATTTTGTCCATATGATTTGTGTAAATCTTCAATTTTAATCACTTTTTCTCATTCCTTTCTCAATTCGTTTACCAAGGAACGTTAATACAAGCGTCATAATGTAGTAGATTACACCTGCAATTAGTAAAGGCTCGAGATAGCGATATGTTGCGCCACCTACAATATACGCTCGACGCATAATATCAAGTGCACTAATAACTGTTACAACGGCTGTTTCTTTATTTAATGTAATAAACTCATTCACTAAAGATGGTAATATATTTTTTACGGCTTGTGGGATAATAATATCCTTCATCATTTTTGCATATGGAATACCAAGTGCCTGTGCCGCTTCCATCTGTCCTTTATCCACCGCATTAATACCACCACGAATGATTTCAGAAATATAAGCACCTGAGTTTAACCCGAATGCAATAATAGCAGTTGGAACTGGGTCAATTTGAATATCTAATAGCTGTGGCACTGCATAGTAAATAATCATTAATTGTAGTACGAGCGGCGTACCACGGAAAATCGATGTATAAAAATCTGCAAACCAGCGCAAGACATTCACTTTACCAATTTTGCATAAAGCTAGTAATATACCAATTATAAAACCGATGATTGATGCACCGATTGCAATTTGAAGTGTAACACCTATTCCTTTTAATATATAAGGAATAGAGGGAATGATAGCTGTAAAATCTAAATTCACAGCGTCCCCTCCTTTCTCGTTCTTTTTTTAGGAAATGAAAAGCGCAAGCGATAGCCCTATATAGAGCTATCGCATTTCAACCTGCTTATTGAACTTTTAACCATTTTTCTTCTAGCTCTTTAATTTTGCCTTCATCTTCTAGTTCTTTTAACGCTTTGTTAATTTTATCTTTAAGATCGCTACCTTTTTGAACAGCGATTGCTTTGAAGTCTTCAGGTTGCTCTTTAACTGGGAACGCTTCTAGTTCATCGTTTGTTTTCAAATAACCTTTTGCTACACCACTTTCTACAATCCCAGCATCTAAACGTTTAGACATCATGTCTTGGATAATTTCAGGAATTCGTGTACGTCCTTCAACTGTTGCATCTACTTCTTTAGCAATAGTATTACCTAAATTTTCTTGGATAGAAGCTGTTTGTACACCGATCTTTTTACCAGCTAAGTCAGCCTCTTTTTTAATACCACTATCTTTTTTTACAATGATCACTTGCTCTGTTTGATTATATTTATCAGAGAAGTCTACAACTTTTTCACGTTCTTTGTTCGGTGACATTCCAGAAATAACAACATCAACTTTACCTGCTTGTAGAGCTGGCACTAGGCTGTTGAAGTCTATATCTTGAACTTGCATTTCTACACCCAATTTTTCACCAACTAATTTAATTAAATCGATATCAAAACCGATAATTTCTTCACCTTTTGCTACATCAACATACTCAAATGGTGCATAATCAGATGATGTACCTACTTTTAATACTTGCTTTTCTTCTGTGCCTTTGTCAGCATTTGAACTTGCATTATTCGCTTTATCTTCTTTTGTGCCACATGCCGCTAGTACACCAATGACTAGAACGAGCATTAGCATGAAAAATTTGTTCTTCATATTCAACAATCTCCTTTTATTTATGTTTTATTGTTTATGAGAATCTAGTTCTCGAAAATAGCTAAATGGATATTTATTCACTTTTAAGAATAAAAAATCTATCTGCTAATTAAGATATACTCTTTTTAAACAATAATCAAGCTAAACTAAAAATTTTTGGATAAAATATTATACACAAAATTTTCTGATAAATCAATTTATTCGAACCTGAAAACCAACTCACCTTGAATGCACGTTATCTTACTATTTTCTAATTGCTCTATAATTATCCCTACATCACAAGAATTCCATAAAATAACTTAGCTGTCTGAAAAAAAATAGACCCCCAAAAATTGGAGGTCTGCTACTTATCTTATTTTTCATCTGCGAATAGCTTAGATTTCAATTCGTCTTCACCAGATCCTTCCGCTAAAGGTACGCGAGAACGGTACGCCGCGCGACATATTAAATGCCCTGCCACAGGAGCTGTTACAAAAACGAAGACAATTCCTAAAATTAAACGTACACTAACATATCCGTCATGCACCCAAAAGTAAATAAACGTGCCCAATAGACAGGTTAAGACCGACAATGTCGAACTTTTCGTCGCAGCATGGGAGCGTGTGTATACGTCTGGTAAACGAATCATCCCAAATGCACTAATAACACTTACAATGGAGCCAGTCAAAATAAGGATGACCGCCGCCCATTCAATCATTTGATCTACGTTCAACAATCACACCTCTTTCAATATATTTCGTAAACGCTATGGTGCCGATAAAAGCTAAAATACCTAATATCAAAATGGCTTCTAAATACGCCTTTGTTTTCAATACAATCGAAACGATAGCGATTGCTGACAGTAAATTAACACCAATTGTATCAAGTGCTATGGCACGATCAGGCAACGAAGGACCTCCAATAACACGAAACAGCGATAACGCAATAGATACACTGAATAATGCAAGCGCCAACAGTAAAATTTTTTCAATCATTAACGTGTCACCTCCATGATCGCTTGTTCAAATTTTCCTATGGAACGAATGACAGCTTCTTTCGATTGTTCAATATCCATTGCATGAATATAAAACATATCGCCCTCTTCAGAAACCTCCATCACTACTGAACCTGGGGTAAGTGTGAGGAGCAACGCAAGTGCTGTTATTTCCCAATCTCCCTTGAGTTCTGTTTTATACGTAAATATGCCAGGAGTAATATTTAGTTTCGGCGTAGTAATTTGTTTTAACACGCTGTAACTCGATATTAGGAGCTCCCAGTTAAAGAGCCATAATAATTTTATAATCGAAAACACACGTCGCAAATAAAATTGTGTGCCGTAAAAGCGATGCATGACATATAATATCCCTATTCCTACGATAAACCCCATTAAAAATGTCGAAAACTGCGGGATCACTTCATCTTGTAACAGTAACCAAAGTGTTGCGATAAATAAATTCAAGATAAATTGCATCGCCATTATTTATTCACCTCACCTTGCCATGTTGTGCCATCCAACACTGCATCAATATAGATTGATGGTGTGTAGAGCGTTTCTGCTGCATCTATTACATATGGCGCCATCCATTCCGCTCCAATTCCTAAACCAATTGTACAAGCTACCAACAAGGTTAATGGCAATACAATACGCTTCGGTAACGGCTTTTCATCTTCTAAACTAATAATTGTTTCCCCAAAGAATGAGGAAAGGAATATTCGTAAGAGTGAATATAAAACAATTAAACTAGATAAAAACCCTAGCCCTAGTAGAACAAAATTTCCGCCCTCAATTGCACCTTGTCCAATTAAAATCTTACCTAAAAATCCACTTAACGGTGGAATCCCTGCAAGTGAACACATAACAATAAAGAAAAGCCATCCAAAAAAAGGATAATTTCGAATAAGCCCACTCATGTTATCGATTACCGTTTCACCAGTAACATAAATCATCATCCCAACGGCTAAAAACAACATGGCTTTAGCCACCATATCATGCATCAAATAGTATGTTACGCCCTGTAAGGCAGACTCAGTACCGATGGCAAGACCAGCTACTATAAATCCAACACCAATAAGGACATTATAAGAAGCAATTGTTCTTACATCTCTCCCTGCCAGTGCTCCCATACATCCAGCAATAATCGTCAGCCCTGCCATAATTCCAAGTACCATATGCGTCACTTCAGTGTTATTTGGAAAAAGTAATGTAAAGGTGCGAATAAGGGCATAAATTCCAACCTTTGTTAATAATGCTGCAAAAAGTGCGGCTATAGCTGTTGGAGGTGCACTGTATGAGCCTGGAAGCCAGAAAAATAATAATAGTCCAGCCTTCAAACTAAAGACAATTAAGAAAATGAGCGCTACAGTCGTAATTAGGGGATCAGCCCCAGCCTCCATAACACGGACAGAAATATGTGCCATATTCAATGTTCCAACGGTTCCATATAAAAAAGCTAATGCCACTAGGAAAATCCAAGATGCAACAACATTAATCAGCACATATTTTAATGCCTCACGTAGCTGAGTTTTATCGCCACCTAAACTAATAAGTGCATAAGAAGCAAGTAACATAACCTCAAAGCACACAAACAAGTTAAAAATATCCCCTGTTAAAAATGAGCCATTAACTCCCGCTACCATAAGCAAGACAAACGGGTAAAAATACATCTTTTCATAGCTCTTACCGATTGTGAACATGGCATATAACAAACAAATGGCTGCGACAATATTCGCCATTAACACAAGTAAGACTGCGAATGAATCAGCAACAAATAAAATGCCGAATGGCGGTGCCCAGCCACTAAAATCAATACGCATCACGCCTTGGTCCTGAATCTCTAGCAATAAAATAACACTAATGAGGACAACAAAGCTTAATGTCAATAAACTAATGATGCGCTGCAACATAACATTTTCACGTAAAAACACAAGTAAAATTGCCGTAATAATCGGCACAATTAATGGTAAAACAATCAGATTACTCATCCGGCGTACCTCTCAATTCATCAAAATTCGCCGAACCGTTCGTTTTATAGACTCGGTAACCTAGAACAAGTACAAATGCCGTCACCGCAAAGCTAATCACGATTGCAGTTAAAATTAAGGCTTGCGGTAGAGCATCTGTGTAAGGACCTTCTGATTCTTCTAAGAGTGGTACGTTCCCCTTTTTCAATCCACCCATCGTTAAAATCAGTAAATGCGCCGCATGCGATAATACCGCCGTTCCTAAAATCACACGTAATAACTGTTTCGAGAGGATTAAGTACGTCCCAACAGCTACTAATACACCCACTAAAACTAGTATTAATGACTCCATTGGCTATTCATCCTCACTTATACTTAAAATAATTGTGACCACAACACCTACAACAGTTAAAGCTACGCCAGCTTCGAAAAGCGTGACAGTCGAAAAGCCCATCTCCCCGAATATCGGCACATTTATATAACTATGAGCTTGCGATAGAAACGGCACATCAAAAAATAGTGAGCCAATAGCTGTGCCTGTTGCCAGTAAAACGCCAAGTGCTGCAACTTTTTTAAAATCAAATGGCATCCCTTTATGCACTGTCTCAATGTCATATGCTAAATACAGTAGAACAATGCCCGAAGCAAGCACGAGACCACCTATAAAACCTCCACCTGGAGCATGATGCCCTGCAAAGAATAGATAAATCCCAAGAGTTAAAATAATGAATACGATTGTCTTTGTAACAGTACGTAAAATAACGTCATTAATTTTCATGATCCGTCTCCTCCTTTCGTGGCTTTAGCTTCGTTAGTGTATACACGCCTAAGCCAGCAATCAGAAGGACAACCACTTCTAGCATCGTATCAAATGCACGGAAGTCGCCTAATATGGTGTTAACAATATTTGAACCACCCGCTAATTCGTAGGAATCATTAAAGTAAGTGGACACTGGTTCAAAGCGATCGAAATGGACAACCGCTAAGCCTACTAATGTAACAGTGGCACCAACGAAAATGGATATAACTGCCTTAGACCATTGCACTTTTTTATGGGAGGCGTCAGGCATTAAATCAGGTAAATATTTAAAGCAAAGAAGGAATAAAGCAGTTGTCACAGATTCAACGACTAATTGGGTTAACGCTAAATCAGGAGCACGGAAAATAACAAAGAAAAACGCAATTGAATAGCCTAACACGCCATTCAACAACATCGCCGTTACACGTCCTTTGGCGAAAATCATCCATACTGCTGCGAACATCATCACAAACACTAAAATGAGCTCATAAGACTCAATTGTAGAATCCTTCGCAAAATCAAATGCAATCGTATCCGACCAAATAAAATATCCCGCAATTAAGGCAACAAAAAATACATATATATAGACAAAATAATGTGTTAGATTACCTGTCATATAGCGATTAGTAAGCTTTGTAGAACTATTTTCACTAAACTCAAGCATACGATTGTAGTACGTATTAAACGCATATCTTTGAGAGAATATTCGATATACAGGCTTCCAGCTGTTTAACGTTTTAAATAAGAAAATCCCCATAATAATGACACCAAGAGTCATTAGCAATTCTGCATTAATGCCATGCCAAGCATGAATATGTGGTGTTAATTCACTAGTTGATGGGAATGTTGGATAAATACTCGCCATAGCAGGTTCTAAAATATAATGTCCTAGCACATTAGGGAAGAAGAAAATTCCAACTACAAATACGCACAGTATGATTGGCGAGAGTAGCATGCCTAATGGCGCTTCATGTGGTTTTTTATCCATCTTTTCAGGCTGTAGTTTTCCGAAAAACGTTCGGCTTATTAAAATCATACTGTAAACAAATGTAAAGATACTTGCCACCCATGCCACGATTGGAAATAACAGTCCCAAATCAGTAATTGAAAAGGCTTCTACATGACGAATAGCTAGTACGGCACCGAAAAACATTTCTTTACTTAAGAAGCCATTAAATGGAGGTAATCCAGCCATAGAAAAACTACCAATAACTGCAATTGTAAAAGTTACAGGCATTAAGGCCATTAAACCACCGAGACGGCGAATATCGCGTGTTCCCACCTCATGATCGACAATACCGACCATCATAAATAATGCGCCCTTAAATGTAGAGTGATTAATAAGATGAAACAACGCCGCGAAGCTTGCCTGCGTATAAAGTATAGAATTTTCAGCATAACCGTAATAATGGCCGACTGATCCTAGCCCAAATAAACTCATAATCAAACCAAGCTGACTAACCGTTGAAAAAGCCAATAACGCCTTTAAATCTGTTTGACGCACAGCATTAAATGAACCCCAGAATAACGTTATAAGACCAATCACACTGACTAACCAGAACCAAACAGCCTCGCCTCCAAACACTGGGGAAAAACGCGCAACTAAATAGATACCGGCCTTTACCATTGTTGCCGAATGTAAATAAGCGCTGACTGGTGTCGGTGCCTCCATCGCGTCTGGCAACCAAATATGGAAAGGAAACTGTGCGGATTTAGTAAATGCACCGATTAGAATAAGGATTAACGCTGGGATAAACAGTGTATGATCACGTATAACCTCGACATTGGCTATGATTTCACGAATGCTAAATGTCCCTGATGCTACATAAAGCATTAGAAAGCCCGCAAGCATTGAAAGGCCACCGAAAACGGTAATTGTCATGGCTTTTCTTGCACCAGCACGAGAGGCTTTGCGATGATGCCAAAATGCAATTAACAGGAATGATGACACACTTGTTAGCTCCCAAAATGTGTATAATACCATTAAATTATCTGAAAAGACGACGCCAAGCATAGCGCCCATGAATAGTAATAAATAGCAGTAAAAATGATGAAGTGATTCTTTCGTTGATAAATAGAAAATAGAATATAAAATGACTAAACTACCTACACCCGTAATCAGCAAACCAAAAATCATACTTAGTCCGTCTAGGTAAGTTGAGAAATTTATATTAAAAGAGGGAACCCACTCATATGTATGGATAAACGTTTTACCCTCGGCAATTTGAGGAATGTAGCGCGCGAGTAAAAGAAACAGAATGAATGGAACAGATAAAACAAACCAACCAAGATGTGTAATACGCCTTAGTCGCCTATAGAGTAATGGAATAAGCGCAGCACAAATAAATGGTAAAAGTATCGCAATGAGAACTGTAACCAAATGAAAACCTCCTACTATCAATTTCGTCCAGCAATTTGCTATTGACTATGTGCGAAAAACCATAGATATAAAGTCGCTTGACTATCTATTTAACTAACTGCATAATAGTGTGGCATATAGAAGCAATTGGTTTAAATACACAAGATGCATAAAGTAAATAGCTGTAAAGCATAGAGATAAACCTCGTTCCTCAAGGTTTTCCCGATATATTTTCATTAACTTTTATACATTTTTAAGTATACAATATAAATGAGCATAATGCACTGTATCAGTGTCGATTTTAGCTGTTTTAGGATACTTTTTTCAAAATAGACAGTAGAAATAACAAAATAACAACAAGATATGAGGTGGTAATTTTTATGAAGCATGTAAAAGGGCGCTTAGACGAAAGTATTTTAGTTTGTGTCTACTATGGACTTAACGGTGAACGTTTAATACGACGCGGTCATAAAATGGCTACAATGTTAGACTGTCCATTGTATATTCTTTCGGTCGATTCGCAACCCCTCGATGCATTTGATGCAGAGAAATCTAGCTACATCGAGCAATGGAAAAAGTTATCTGAAGAGCTTGAAATTGAAAAGTTCATATTACTGGATAATGAAAAACGCCCCATACAAAAGGTTATTGCAGACGTGGCAAAAAATTACGGAATTTCACAAATTATCGTAGGTCAAAGCGCACAGAGTCGCTGGGAGGAAATTACAAAGGGCTCATTCTTAAACGTCTTGTTAAAAGAAGTTCCTTTTGTTGATTTTCACATCGTTGCTGTCCAACGTCCAACTGACAATGATGCAAACGATACATACGAAAAAGGTGTACGTGCTTATTTAATCAAAGAATATGAAGATTTTAAGGTAGCATTTACATGTCCTAAATATGTATCAATTGAGGGTATATTTTTCAAAGAAATCGGCACCGACTTTGATAATGGCATTTTCAAATTCACTTACAATGATAAAATGCATGAAGTCCACATATTAGAAGGCTATGTAGCAGATAAGGAAAGACTACCTGCTGAATTTTTATCCCCATTACGTCAATAAAAAACGCGTTCAACGTGAACGCGTTTTTTTATTCATCTGGCAGTTCTTATACCGCTGAAGCAGGTTGATCCTTCGGTAAGAAAAATGCCACGAGTAATAATAATGGTAGCAAAGATACGACCATCATCGTAAAATCGATACCCCGATGATCCATTAATACACCAATTACCATCGCTCCAATTGCCCCCATTCCGAAAGCAAAGCCAGTTGTTAACCCCGCCATTGTACCAATTTTTGTCGGGACAAGCTCCTGTGCATAGACAACGGTTACCGAGAAGCTAATCATAATGAGCGTACCGATAATTACTAAAAATATCATAGCTGCCCATAACGGTACATACGGCAGTGCTAAACAAAACGGCATCGGTACAACAACGGATAATAAAATAACGTTTTTTCTACCAATCCGATCTGATAATGAACCGCCGAAAAATGTTCCAATGACACCAAATGCCATAAAGCTGAAAATTAAAATTTGTCCAAGACGAAGACTAACATCATAATGGTCCATTAAATAAAATACATAAAAACTTGTAATATTAGTGGTATAAAATGAGCGTGCAAAAATAATAGTAAATAATAACGTTAACGCAATACCTACTTGTTTTTTTGTTAAAGGCGGCAATGTGGAAACTAAGATGCGTTTTTTCTTTGCTATGCGCTCCTGCTCCAACTGCTTTTTATACCATCCAGCAATTTTACTCAACAAAATAATTCCGAACGTTGCCGCCACTAAGACAATTGCGGCACCACGTTGTCCAAAAACATCAAAAATATAGGCACTAATTAGCGGCGCAAGGGCTTGACCAGAATTCCCCCCTACTTGATAAATCGACTGTGCAAGTCCTCTTTTCGGACCTGCTGCCATAAATGACACCTTTGACCCTTCAGGGTGAAATATAGCCGAACCAAAACCTAAAAATAATACCGCAATAAGAATGATCCAATATTGCGTTGTGAACGCTATTATGGCAATACCAATAAACGAACTAGTCATACCAATTGGCAACGCGTATGGCATCGGCTTTTTATCACTGACAAATCCAACAACTGGCTGTAAAGCAGAGGCAAATATGTTAAGGACAAATGATATAAGCCCTATTTGTGTAAAGGTTAAACCTAATTCACTCTTTAATATCGGGAACATCGCTGGAATAACGGCCTGCATCGTATCATTGATAAGATGGGCAGCAGCTATTGCAATCATTATTGGATAAACAGGATTATTAAAATTTCCAACCTGTTTCATGTTGCCACCCACTTTCGAAATTATTTCAAAATTCTGTTCACGAATAATTGTCGCATACAATTGACTTTTTTGCACAAGCTATTTTTCGACAGTAGTTTAAAGGAGTTGAGATCTGTATGGAAAGTTTTTTTCATGCTAACTTTTGGGAAATGATTCTTCGGACAACACTTTCCTTCTTTGTGCTTCTTATTCTGGCACGAGTCTTAGGAAAAAAACAACTAGGTCAACTAACATTTTTCCATTACATTACAGGGATTACATTTGGATCGATTGCCTCAGAAATTGCTTCACAAACTGAAACCCCTTTTTTAGATGGTATGATTTCGCTTATTTGGTGGGGTGTTTTAACATATTTAATGACTATTATTACTATTAAATCCAAAAAAGCACGTGTCCTCATTGATGATAAGCCTACAATCCTTATTCAAAATGGACTTATTTTAGAATCTGCTTTAAGGAAAAATCGTTTGCATATGGATGAGTTAACAATGATGCTACGAGAACAAGCCATATTCTCTGTACAAGATGTGCAATATGCATTACTTGAAACTACGGGTAGACTAAGTGTGCTACCAAAGCCTACTGAACAATCAGCTACAAAACAAGATGTAAAGGCCGATGTAACACCACCAACCTATATACCAACAGAAGTAGCTTCAGATGGGCAGGTTATTTATGAAAACTTAGTTGAACTTGAGTTGACAGAAGATTGGCTTATGAAGAAGCTAAAAAAACAAAATATCCAATCGGTGGAAGATGTCTTTTTTGCCCAAGTTCAAGCAAACGGCTCTCTATATGTAAGCTTGAAGGATAAAGCAAGACGATCAAGCCCTTAACAGCTTGTCTCGTCTTGCTTAATCTATTTTTACAATATCCAATGGGGTAACGATGCCGATTAGTTTTTGATGTGGCTTCCCATGCTCCGTTATTAGTAACGCCTCAAAACGGCTTCCCCGCTCTACGCCTTGTTTAAAAATATCTTCAGCCTCGTAAATCGTTATGTATCTACTCACAAATTTGTAATTCACTCTATTTTTTTCATGTAATAAAATGTCGTGCAAAGTCGGAACTTCCTTAGGTATTTGATTGCCTACCATTACCGTAGCTAGCCAGTTTGTAATTCCTACTGTCGTCACAAGTCCTTTAAATTGATCTTTATTGAATACAGGAAACTGTGTAAATTTACGATGGCGTATAACTTTTAATACTTGTTTTAACGAATCTGTTTCCTGAAAAGCGAGTACTTTTTTGCAAAACATTTGTCCAACAAGTTCTGGCTTAGCCAGTTTTTCCTCTATGTATTCAATTCTTTCCACTACGTCTATATGTGGTTCAGCAATTACATATTCGAAGGACGTACGATGATGAACAATTGCATTTCGTAAATCTGCGTAAGAGCGCAAATCGTCTTCGTATTTACGAACTAGTACATCCTTCTTCTTAGCTTGATCAATAAGACGATAGAAGGGCATAAAATCCTTTGCACCGATAATATCTCTTAACCTGTGATCTATCCGATTAAACGCTGTTAGAAAGCGATTGGAATTTTCTATATCCAATTTTTTCACCCTCCCCTATTTATTTTTTCATATTTTCCGAGTTATTCGACAAATCCTAGTTATAGCTACATTATATTCCTAAGTTTTGGATATTCCTAGATAAGTGATGTACATAAAATAGACTCATTACCATAACGTGGGGTTGATTTCCGTTCCGACTGGGCGCTTTCCTGGGGGCGTCCGATGAGCCGCTTCACTCGCATTGCTCGCTGCAGGGTCTCATCTGTGACGCTAATCCCCAAGGAGTCGCCCAGTCTCCACTCCAATCAACTAATATACATAGCGAACGGTTTAACAAATGTCATCCCAAACTTTTTAATGATGAGACTCTTTTATGAACTTTATAAAAAAAATGTAGAATTCAATATTTAGACATAACGTTTTAATAACAATCAATTTCGCATTGCCTGACGCTTTGCTTTCGCTACAAAAACATCTGCTGAATGAAGATAAAAAATTTTTCTCTAAACTACTTGAAAGTTCCGTAACGTCATTTTGTACAATATTGGTAACAGTTAAAAAGGGGGCGCGCTAATTGCTTGTCATTCATGAAGTATCAAAACAAACAGGGATTTCTGTTCGGACACTGCGTTATTATGAAGAGATTGGCTTATTATTCCCGACAGCCAAAACAGAAGGTGGACACAGATTATATGGTGAAGAAGAGCTGAAAACACTACAACAAATCGTATTTTTAAAAACATTAGGATTTCGATTAAAAGAAATTCAGCCATTACTCAATGAATCTTGGGATTGGGCGGCAAGCTTAGATCATCAGCTTGCGTTTGTTCAAGCAGAGCAAAACAAGTTAAAGCAAATGGAAAGCGCCATACTTGGATTACAACATGCTTTGACCATCGAGGGAAGTTTAAATGAATCACTTATTCAAAAGATCATTAAACTTTCTACTCAAGAAAATGGGAAAAAGCAGGCATTTCGACAACAAATATTTTCTGAAACTGATTTGAAGCTAATACAAAAACTCCCGAATATAAATCGCAATGATCCACATTCTTTAGAGTGGATTAGTTTATTAGGTCAATTAAGGGAATTGAAGGAAAGTTATGATGCTGGAACAGCTCCAGTGCAACGCATTATTAAACGAATGATGGAAAAAGCAGCAGAGGAATACAAAGGTCATGAATCATTTTTAGAAAAGATGTGGGACATACGAAAATCCTCTTCACAGTCCGAACAGCTTGGCTTGTATCCGTTAGCGGAAGATTTCTTACATTTTATTGATCAGGCTTTTACTATTTATGAAGCTAAAAATATTAGTAAAGGGGATCCCCAACAATGAGCACAGAAAGTTTATTGTTAATTGGTGGCTTAGCTATATTAGATATGTTTAGTCCAGCTATAATCGGTGTGACTGTCTATGTATTGCTTGTGGCAAAAAAGCAGCAAAGTCGACTACTCTTAGCTTATTTAACAACAGTAGCTCTTTTTTATTTTTGTACTGGCATTTTCTTAATGCTTGGCTTAGATGTAGTTTTTGATCCAATTGCCAATGCATTAAATAGCCATTCTGCTAGATTAGTAATGACAATTGTAGGTGCGATATTATTTGTCGGGAGTTGGTTAGTACCGAAGAAAAAAAATTCGGGATCCCCTAAGCCGAAATCGTTTAGTATAAGAGCAATGATTGCTTTAGGGTTCACAACTTCTCTTTTAGAAGTGGCAACAGCTTTACCCTATTTCGCTACAATAGGCATTTTAACAAGTAATCATTTAGCCTTTTATGAATGGTTGCCCATCATAGCCGGATATAATCTAATAATGATTACGCCAGCAATCATCTTGCTCGGCTTACACATACTATTCAGACGCTTTATGACTACGCCGTTAAGAAAAATACAAGCACTTTTTGATAAAAGCACAAGTTCAGCTCTTTCATGGGTAATGTTTTTAGTTGGTCTTATTTTGCTGATGAATGGTGGTATGATTTAAGAAATAATATGGTAAAGATCCGCTATATTTTCTATTGGCAAGGCACGCTTTTTTAGTTCTCGCGCTCGTACCCTACCAAAAGAATTTACGCAGATTTTTACCATGTTTCCTTTAAATTTTCGTCATCGATGCATTTTTCTTCATCGTGAAAGTTCCAATACTAATACAAACGATTGTCAGTATCATAGTAATCACGAGACTCCACCAAAAATCAGACATTTCCATCGTGCCCCTAATTAATTGAACGCCATATAACGGTAATTTCCACGGGGATACTGTCCAAAATGTGCCGACTATTGCATTTATCATTTGCCCCATAAAAATAACAATAAATGCACATGAAGTCGCAACTATTGTTTTAAAGGTAGCACTCATCATCAATGTCACTGCTAGCACAAAGAGTAGCCAAGAAAAATACGTGAAAAAACTTGCCACAAGTGACCCTATCTCAAAGGTCCCATAAAGTACGACCGTGTAGTAAACGCTCGCAGCAAAACCAGCTAAAATACTAACAAAACCAACAGTACTCATAACGATAAATTTACTCATAAAATAAGCGCCAAACGATATAGGGCGTACATACAATAAAGTAGCCATGCCACTTGCCCTTTCTTTACTAATGTTCCCAACAAAAGTAGCCATTAATACGAGTAACCCGATCGTCTGAAATTGCCCAATGGAAGCTTGTAATAGGTCAACTGGCATTAATTCTGGCAGCAACATTTCAAAGCCTTCTGGTATGTTACCAACAGCATTTAAAATATCCATCATATAATAGTTTGTCAGTGGATCACTCATACCGAGCAGAGCAAATACAAGAGGTATCCATAAAAACTTCCAGCTGCGCCAAGCTTCTCTGAATTCTTTTTGCAGAAGGACATTAAATCCTCTCATATTTTTCTCGCCACCTTCATGAAAATCTCTTCAAGTGAAGCTGTTTGTCGTTCCACTTTCCGTATTTTATAAGGAAACTTACTTAAATGATGCAGTAGCTCCTGCATACTCGGCTTTTCATCAATGATTTCTATATATACATAACGGCCCTTTGCTTTGCCTATATGTTCAGATTGAAGAATAAATTGTTCTGCCTCTTTTTCAGTGTTAAATTCAACAACATAATTTGGTTCATCGAAGCGTTCTCGCACTTCATGCAATGTTCCATACTCTACTAGCTTTCCATCACGTAAAAATAATAATTGATCTGTCATTTCCTCGGCATCATTCAATATATGAGTCGAATATAAAATGGTCGTTTCTTGTTGTAGATCTTTTAACAAATCAAGTACTTCCCTACGTCCAACTGGATCTAAAGCAGATACAGGCTCATCTAATAACAATAATTTAGGCTTATGCACAATTGCTTGGGAAATACCTAGCCGTTGCTTCATGCCACCAGAAAACGTAGCAATTTTCTTATTTACATCATTGCCTAGCCCTACAAACTCAAGCGTTTTTTGTGCCTCTACTTTTGCTTTTTTTGCAGGCACACCATTTAGCTTTGCGGCCATTTCCGTAAACTCTAGCGCACTTAGCCAAGGATGAAATTGCTGAAATTGTGGTAAAAAACCAATATTGGCTCTTAAATCACCCTCCATCATTTTTACACTTCCATAGGTTGGTTTTAATAGACCTGTTAGCATTGATAATGTCGTTGTTTTACCTGCACCATTTGGTCCAATTAATGCTGTAGATGTATTTTCTTCCAATGTGAACTCAATCCCATCAACAGCCACTTTCTCTGCAAATCGCTTGGTGAGCCCTGTTACTTGAAGTAATGTCGTCATGTTTGCTTTCTCCCCACTATAAAGTACGCAATTGGCCCCAAAAGATTAACGAAAATAATAATAAACACCCACAAAAATTTCGGCCCATTTGTTGCATGGATTTTACGTAAGTCGAATAAAGCAACAATCATTAAAATAAATTGAACTATGATTAGTGGCGCTATGACTGCCCACGGAACTTTCGCTAACTCCTCCATCATACAGATCACCTCATCCGTTGTTATATCATCACTATAACAATTTTGTTCTGATGTGCATAGAAAAATTTTACAAATGCTGCGGGCATACAAACGAAAAACTTATTGTCAGCTGATACCCAAAATGTAGCTTCTCCTCTATATATTTCTTAGACGTGAGATGATTTTAATTGGATATTTATGTTGACCTCTCTTTAAAGTATGTGAAGAAATGTACTTAAATTAACGGAACAGGTTTCTTCAATTCAATAGGAAGAAACAAATTTTCGATAATTTAAATTGTTAAAATTATTCATAATTGGAACATATGTTAGTTTCGAACGTTTTAAAGTAAAGGAACAGGTTAGTTGAATAAGGGTATAGAATAAATTACCAAAAATACAATATTTCAAAAGAGGGATATTATGAACCACTCCAATTGCTTTTAAAATTTGGAACAATGTTAACAACAGTCAATTTCTAAAAAATAACAGCTAACAAAACCGATATTATTAAGCCAACGGGTGCGCTTATTCAATAGAGCAATCGCTTTTTTTACTAAGCGCCCAGGTTAATCAAAAAAGAAAATATAAAAAGCCAAATTTTTATATTTTCGGCTTTAAAATGATGTATCTATTAAAATTAGTTGTTTTATATACTGCGAGTTTATGCCCGTACTTGATATAAACCCGAAATATAAAATTATGAGTAAAGAAACAAAGCTTATAAACTAGTTTTCCCGCTATAATTGTGCCTATGAGGATTCATTCCGTTTACAGTAGTAACCCCACTAAACTCATGATAATGACCGCCATTAGGAAGAGGAATAGCTAGGCCAGTAACTCCACGAATTTCATGTTGATGTCGATCGTCCACAGATGTAAAGGTAAAGTATCGATGAGTGTGTTGGACCCCACTTGGTGCTGGTTCCGTAGTTCCAACGTATCTGTGATTATGTCCCACATCAAAAGAAGTTACGCCTCTAAATTCGTGGACATGGACGGGTCTACCATCCCATGAAGTGAGAAAAAGTTGGTGGGAATGCTGAGAATCCGAATCGTCTGCATGATACATGAATCCAGAAACAGGAATTTCCAAATGCACAACTCCTTTTTGCCATTTTCAATAATTTATGTAATTGAGATAAAAAAGGATACAAACTGTATTAAAAATGAGAGTAGTACAATGTCCTCTTAGTACATGATCACAAGTTCGGGGGTGTCGATTTTAAAGAATTATTTTTATTGAACAAACGAGGACTTTAGCAGAACAGGACTGTCAGGAGATAGTCTTAATTGTTACTTAACTAAACCGGCAGAATAGTTCAACAAGGATAATGGTTATTTGTGGTAAAATATAACGAGAGTAGGAATATTATGGAGAATTTAATTTTGATATTATATGTCTTAATCTTACTATCACTTAATGTTGTTTTCTTTGCATTGTTTAGAAAAGGAAAATTAAATCTTATGGTTTCAGGCATCATTATGATGGTACTTGCTCCAGTGATTGGTTTTTCAAGTGGTGCTTTACTTCTTCATTTTTATGATTGGAGTTTTGGAGGAACAGGAGAAGGTGCAGGCTATGGTGGGGCATTTTTAGGATTTATAACATTAGCTAATGGGATTCTCATTCTGGTGATTGGAGTTATAAGGTGGATTTTAAATTTCGGTAAAAAGTGAAGAGATGTTTCGTTAAGATTCTTGGTTTAAATGGGAAATATGTTTATGAAAGAAGGAAAGTTAAATGAGCGAATTTTTCTTAATACTTATGGGTTTTTCTATCGTTGTTGCAAATATTATTGGATTTATATCCTACAAAAAAAGAAAAAGTTTATATTTTGCTTCTTTTACAATATTAATACTAGCAGGTGCATTTGGTGGAATCGGAGTTATACTAGCACTATTCATTCTTCGTGATGCCTTTGCGGTATTCTATGGGTTGAATCTTGCCTACTATTTGCTAATAAATAGTCTTATCGTATTTCTTCTTGCCATTTTAGTTACTATAATTAAAAAATATACCAAAAAGAAATTGTGATTCATTCATACGCATGCCGGGCGCACATAAAAAACCCGGAAAAAATATTCTTCCGGGTTTGATCACCACTTACATTTATTCCTCCATGACACACTGCCTCGCTTCCGTATTGGCTAAGACAACCGTACTTTAGCTTTAATCAGTATTGATGGTCCTTCAGAGCTATCGATCAACCTTACTCATCGGGTTAACCCTCCTAGTCACATTGGATTTGAAGTGTAATCCTTTATAGTATAGATCAATTATTATTTTTCATACGCATTATTTTTATAAAAATTAGAATTACCTTATACCATTTATTTTTCTAATCAACATGCCTTACTTTATCGACCACTAACGCCATAGCTAAAGCGTAAAATGCCCGGCGAGCACCAGCACAGTTTGGAGATTCTTTATCAGTAGTAGTAAGGTCTGTAGCTGAACTAACAGTCCCATCTGTATTTGAAGCATCGGCTAATATATCTAAGCGAGCTAAATCCCAAAGGCCTGAACGACCGTGCGATGGGAAGTAACTTTGTCCATGTAATGCTTGACCAATTTCAAGTTGAAGTTTAATGGCTTCTCCTACTTTATTATTCAGACTTGCAAAACCTTGACCTGTAATTCCAGGATAAACATTGAACAATCCAACCATGGCCTGATTAATCCCCTCACCCTTATTAGGCATTTGCCACGGATTTTTAATCAACTCGGATGAGCCTAACATAGCATTTTCCGGAATGTACATACCCCAATATTTAGCTTGGCTAAACAAATTACTCATTAAAGTGTTCTTTATAGATGAATAGTTAGTGAAAATGTCTTTGTAGGTATTAATCATCTGAGTTACCATAACGCCTGAATCCGAATCAACATTCGGAACAAGACTATACCATGATGAAGCTGTTGGATTTTCGATTAAGCTTGCAAAGATTTGTAAGAATGTTATTGCAAATGTATTATAGGCCGGAGAATCGAATCGAGATCGTAGCATATTATTTGCCAAGGTTACTTCGGAAAATCCATGAACCGGAAGAACCCTTTTAGCAGTTAATGAATTGTTAAAGGGCTCTTGTTGGAAACACCCTTTAGAAGCATTGGCAACTGAAGTATTAGAACCCCAATGTGTATAACTAAGAACATCTCGGATTGCATTTTTCATATTATATGCAGGATCTAATGAAGCTCCAGTCCCATTAACTTTTACATCGTAAACATGTGCTGCCATCCAAAAAGCAATGGCGTTAAGTGAAGCATTAAGAATAAATCGCTCGTTTTTAGTGTTGTAATAGGAATGGTGATCTATATAATCCCTACCGCTTGTTCCTGGTTGAATACCAGCAAACGAAACCTGTCCTGAACTATCAAGAACTGTTGGCATTTCTAAGTAGTTTTTTTGAGGATCGGTGGATAAATCTGCGGTCGTGATCCAGTATCCGATTTGCCCCGAATATGGACCAGTAGCAAAACGGTAAGACCTTTCTGCATCATTGTATGTCCAAGCAGCTGGCGTCCGGTGATACATTAAAGCATAGTATTCTTTAGAATTTAATACTTCATTAGCAAAATAGTCTCGGTATCGCACTAACAACACATCAACATTAGAAAGTGAAACATCGCCCTGGGATTCGTCTAACTTCTTAAGCATTGCTGCACCAAGATAAATAAAGCCTGCTAATGGATTAATGGTCGGAAAATTAAATGCTCTATTAATAAGCTTTGGAATAACAGCATGAACAATTTCCTTGTAAACTGCATCACGTTCGCCTGCTAGTGCCTTTTGTTGGGCAAACTGGGCACAGAACATCATTAATTGCCCAACACCTTGTTGATATGTGGAAGTATCACTTGTACCGTTTAATATATTGTTTTGGAAAAATTTTCTCACTCGTGGATATCGACCTTTATCCTTCTTATACGGATGGCTTAAAGATGACTGCTCCATAGATAGTAAAAATGCTTCAACGAAGGCTTGAGCTTCTTGTAATGGTGTAAATGTAGTCATATAAAATCACTCCAAAATTTGTATTTTTAACTTACAAAAATTAAAAGTGAATTATATTTTCAAAAATAAACCAAGTTATTATTTTTGATCACCAAAGCGTGGGGTTGATTTCCTTTCTGACTGAGCGCTTACCTGGGGGAGTCCAGTCGTAACGGAAATCAACCTAATTTACATGGTATACGTTTTAACCAATATCATCCCCAACTTCGAGTAATGAGTCCTTTTTTCTCTGAGTTTGAAGTCTTTTTAAATCGAAAAAGATACGAATTATTGGCAAGGGTCTTGAACAATATTCACCAAAAATCATGAACAGTTAATTCCCTAACTAAAAAAGAAGATGTACCAAATTGGAAAAATCCTTTGGTACATCTTCTCATTTATTTATATAGCTTGTGCAAAGCATCTGCCATTTTTGGGCGAATCGTTACTTGTGGACGAGCGTTTTTTACAGCCTCTTCCGCTTCCTCTAGAGAATTAGCTACGCCAAGCTCCATTAACACGGCTGTCGCTGCAACACCTGCGCGACCTCCTCCACTTCCACAATGGAAGTACACTTTTTGCCCATTGTCATAGGCAGAAACAATTTCTTTCGCTACTTTTTGGATAGATGGCGCAACTTCTATGTCCTCATCAGCAATTGGCATATGCTTGTACTCATATGAAGCCACTTCCTGCTCCTCAGTACTTAAGCCGTTTACTCGAACATCAATCACGACATCAACCTTTTCTTGCTCAAAGGCAGAATCTGCGTCTTTCGCACCGCCAAAGAATAATCGATCCTTTACTAATACATCGTAGTTTTTCTCCATTGTATGCACGCTCCAAACGACTATTTAAGCAAATGCTTAATATCATCATAATACGGAAGAGCTGTTAATGCCCCCGCTTTAGTTGCTGCCAAAGCACCTAGCTTATTACCAAAGTTTACACAACGAGCAAGTTCCTCTTCCGTTGTAGGTAAGCCATTGTAATGAACATCGCGTAATACACCAGCCATAAATGCATCTCCAGCACCTGTAGTATCTACTGGCACAACCTTTTCTGTCGGTACATGGATAACTTCACCGTTTAATACCGCATATGTGCCATTTTCTCCTACTGTTACTAAAATAATGGGCACTAAATAACTGTTTAATTGCTCAATGCCCTCTTCCAAACTAGTCGTTTCAGTAAGGAAAAATAATTCATCATCCGTGACTTTTAAAATATCTACATGCTCAAAAAATGACGTGATCGTTTCACGGCAAATTTGCTCACTACTCCAACGAAGAGGACGAATATTCGCATCCATCGCGATAATTGCCCCTTTTTCCTTTGCCATCTCTACAGCGGCACGTGTTGTTTCAAGGGCTGTAGGATGGAACATTGTACCCGAGCACACAGTTAAAGCAGATGCATGTTTAAAAGCTGCTTCATTTAATTGGGATGCTTCTACTTGTAAATCAGGCGTCTCATCGACATAATCCTTAAAAATTCGCTCACATTCTTCTGTTAAATGTACATAAACACCACTAACACGCTTCGCAGGGTCAAAAACTGCATAATCCAGGTTTACCCCTTCTTGCGCAAGCCCATCTCGAACAAATTCAGAGCCTTCGTCATCTCCTGTAATCGTAATTAATGCAGATGGAGCACCGATACGGCTAATACCTGCAGCAACATTCACCGTTGCACCACCCATATATTTAGTAAAAGATGTATTTGTTACATCATCAGCAATATAGTCAATAAAAGCGTCTCCGTAGACTAAAATAAAATCCTTATCTTCCTTTGTCATTGTTGTCCTCCCGAATGTCTATACCTTATAGATTAGATTACCACGAAATTTGTTGTCGAATAAAGTTTTAAACTTTCGGAAAAATAGTAAAGAAGCCAACACGGTAACTCAAAAACTTGAGACATCCTCTATCTTTGTTATACTTGCCTATATAGAAAGGTGGGGATTTTGACAATGAGTATTACAATTCGACAAGCACAACCACAGGATGCCCATGCCGTTGTACCATTAATTATTGATGCGATTGGTGATATTGCCAACCGTTTAACAGGAGAACAAACAGCTAAAGCCGTTGAACAAGAACTTACTGTACTATTCAAACGTGAGGACAATCGACATTCCTATTTAAATACCTTTGTTGCTGTTGAGAATGAGCACGTATTAGGAATTCTTGTTTACTATAATGGTGTGGAAGCCATTCAAATGGATGCAAATCTCGTAAAATGGCTTGAAGAAAAAAATGCGCCATCTATTATCATCGATAAAGAGGCTCACGAAGATGAATATTATATTGATACTGTTTGTGTAGCACCAGAAGCTCGCGGAAAAGGAATTGGAACATTATTACTACAATTCGCAATAGAGGAAACACAAAAACGAGGCTATGCAAAATTATCATTAAATGTTGAAACACAAAAAGAAGATGCTCGTCGCCTTTATGAACGTCTGGGCTTTGTTATTACTGAGCCATGGTCCATAATCGATGAACCATTCCATCATATGGTGAAACAGTTTTAGGATGTGAAACACAAAAACATGAATAAAAATTTATTATACGCTCTATTAATAGTGATCGCTTCAAGTAGCTATGGGATTTTATCGACAATTGTCAAAGTGGCTATGCAGCACGGCTTTACATCAGGAGAAGCAGTATCAAGTCAATATATTATTGGCTTTATGCTAGTTCTAACTATTTTTATAGCGACACAAAGGCAATTACCGAAGCTTTCTAAAAAGGGACTGCTTATTTTAGTTTGCGCTGGAATATTTACTGGTACTACTGGAATTGTCTACGGTGAATCATTAAAGTATCTACCAGCCTCTCTTGCAGTAGTCATGCTGTTCCAATTCACCTGGATCGGCTTATTATTAGATTGCGCGCTACATAAACGCTTACCAAGTCGAGCTGAAGTGATTTCTCTCATTGTATTATTTGCTGGAACCATTTTAGCTGCTGGTGTACTAAATGTAGATTTAAGCGGTATTCCTATTCAAGGATGGCTGCTTGGTTTTACAGCTGCCTTTACCTTTGCTTGCTTTATCCAATTTAATTCACGTCCTGTGGAGGGTATTACCACTACATCACGCGTGTTGATTGTTTCCTTTGTCGCCCTTATTTTAATTTGTATTTTCCTAAACCCCGAAATTGTTTGGAATGGAAAATTATTTAACGAGGGCTTATGGAAATTTGGATTAGCACTTGGAATCTTCGGTATTATTTTGCCGATTTACTTATTTTCTATAGCTGTTCCGAAAGTGGGAGGAGCGCTTGCCTCCATTTTAAGTGCTATAGAGCTACCCGTTGCCGTTACCGTTTCCGTTATTGTTCTACATGAACCATTAACTTCTTTACAAATAGCAGGTATTATCTTGGTTATTATCGGTATGATGCTTCCGACAATACTTGCTCAGCGGCAACAAAAGAAAAAATCTTTAGAACCTGTTAGTAAATAAATACTTTAATCTAAATTAGAAAGGGAGATGTATCATTTTTTTGATACATCCCCTTTTTCAGCATTCTGTAATTATAAAACAACCGCCCGATACATAAACGCCGTAAATTGTGCACGTGTTACTCCTAATATCTAAATCCGTTTCGAAGATCTCTTGTTCCTGCAAATCTTGCGCAAAAGATCTTTCCATACTTCCCAAAACCACTCCCAACATCATCGTTAAAGCGGTGAAAATCTTCAAAGCTTTACTACTCATATTAAAGCCCCCTTGATCATCACCCTAGCTTTGGGATGGCATTGTTAGAACCTCCTTATTTTAGCTATTATTCAAACGGTAGCATACATTTCAAAACTATTAAAATCAATATTTGTTTGCTTTTGGACATATTTCGATAACCAATTTTACTGAAATTTTCAAATTGACGAGTTTACATTTAATCTTGAAGAACTTCTTTTTTAAAGGGGCTTTTTTCATTTCGCCAATGTCGTCGATACCTATTATTCTCTTAGTATTCGAGCACGGCATTATATTTTTTCGATTATTCTAACATTAATGCGGTGTCTCCGGATTATACTGCTATATGTAAGTTTTTCACTATTAGGAAGGAGGAAGATTATGCAAAAAACACGTATCTTCGGTTTTGTACTTGTACTGATGCTTCTTGTCTTGGCTGCTTGTAGTAGTGATAACAACAAGGATTCTAAAAAAGATGCAACCGCTAACGACAAAACATCCGATTCTGAAAAGGCAGATGTAGCAGCTACACCATCTGGAAAGCTTGTGATCTATACGGGGCGTGATGAAGCAATGGTGCAAAAGGTAATCGATCAGTTTAATGAAAAGTACCCGGACATTGAAGTGGAGTTTTTAACGATGGGCGCACAGCAAATTTTAGAACGTCTGCGTGGTGAAAAAGCAAATCCTCAGGCAGATTTTTGGTGGGGCGGTACGCAATCCGCACTAATTGTCGGTGCCAATGAAGATTTACTCCATTCTTGGAAGCCTAGTTTTATCGACTCCATTGATGCAGCGCATAAGGATGCAGATGGTCGTTGGTTCGGGGAAATGCTACTGCCCGAAGTGATTATGATTAACAGTGATTTATTAACGAAAGAAACCGGTCCACAAGATTGGGATGATTTATTAGATCCAAAATGGAAGGATCAAATTTTAATTCGTGGTGTGTTAGCTTCTGGTACGATGCGTACTATTTATTCATCAATGATTGTACGTCAGGGCGCAGATACACCTGAGAAGGGTTACGATTGGTTATTAAAATTAGATGCCAACACGAAAGAATATACACAAGATCCAAATGCACTTTATTTGAAGATGACACGACAAGAAGGCAGCGTTTCTTTATGGAATTTACAAGATATTTTATTAAAGAAATATACGACTGATTATCCGTTTGATTACATCTATCCGAAAAGTGGTGCACCGATTTTAGTTGATGGTGTTGCAGTTGTAAACAATGCCAAGAATATAGAAAATGCAAAGCTCTTCGTAGAATTCTTATTCGAAAAAGGAATGGTAACGCAATTAGCAAATGAATACTATCAAATTCCTACTCGCTCAGATATCGATAAAGCCGAAATGCCTGAGTGGTATCAAGAATTAGATTTAAAAACGTTTGATATAGATTGGCAGCTCATGTCTGAAAAAGAAGCCGAGTGGATGGAGCATTGGGATAACAATATTAAAGGCCGCGGGAAAAAGTAACCAATTCCTAACTGTCCAATGGCTCTAACATCGTAAAGGGATCTATTGAATATTGTTCATGTTTTAAGCCTCGAGTAATTTTTTGCTCGAGGCTTCGTGCAACTAGTTTTCTGCGAGAAAGGAGCATTGCATTTGAAAAGTGTCAAAATAGAAAATGTCTCTAAGCAATTTGGTCAAGTGTTTGGTGTAAAAGATTTAAATCTTCATATTCAAGCTGGTGAGTTTTTTACGTTTCTTGGCCCAAGTGGTTGTGGTAAAACAACAACCTTAAGAATGATTGCAGGCTTCTATTACCCTTCAGAAGGGAAAATATTTTTTGATGATGGAGACGTGACAAGACTTCAGCCCAATAAACGGAACATCGGTATGGTGTTTCAGAATTATGCCCTCTTTCCTCATATGACAGTAGACGAAAACATCGCCTTTGGCTTACAAGTACGGAAATTTTCAAAGGCGGAGATTAAGCAAAAGGTTGACCGCATTAGAGGGCTTGTACATTTATCGCAATATGGCAATCGAAAAATAAATGAATTATCCGGTGGGCAGCAGCAACGGGTTGCCTTGGCAAGAGCTCTTGTGATAGAGCCTGATATTTTATTGTTAGACGAGCCATTGTCTAATTTAGATGCTAAATTACGCGAAGAAACGCGCGTTGAAATAAAACGTATTCAATCTGAGCTTGGTGTTACAACAATTTATGTTACGCATGATCAAATGGAAGCGATGTCTATGTCAGATCGTATTATGGTCATGGAAAATGGGAACGTCAGACAAATCGGTACTCCGCAAGAGATTTATAATCGTCCTTCAAACCGCTTCGTAGCAGATTTTATTGGCGAGACAAACCTACTGGAAGCGACAATCGACGCCGTCAATGGTAACGATATACAAGTAAAAACAGCAAGTGGACTTGTTCTCACTGGGCAAAAGCAACAAAGCTCCCCCTCTTTAACGCATATGATTGGAGACAAAGTGTTTATTTCTATTCGTCCTGAATCGATCCATCAAGGTACTGGTGAAAACACATTAACAGGTAAAATCACTTTTGTGGAATTTACAGGGGTTAGTGTGAACTACATGGTGGAATGTCTAGATTTTTCACTAAAAGTAATGATCATCAACATGAACGGTCAGTTAAAAAAAATTGGTGAAGAAATCACTTTAACTATAGCCCAAGATTCACTGTATTTTTTAGGGGAATAGGAGGGTAACAACATGGAAAAAACGCACCTCAAACCTTCTGAAGGAAATGCATGGACACGACTAACAAGCTCAAATTGGTTTGTGTATATATTAGTTGCACCTTTATTTTTAGTGTTGTTTGCCTATGTGGTATACCCGTTCTATCAAACTTTTATAGAAAGCTTTTCTAGTGATGATGCGCTAGCTAATTATAAACAGTTTTTTAATTTCGCTAGCCCCGCCAATATAGAAGCATTATGGACTAGTTTATATATATCCGTTATTGGTGTTATTTGCTGTGCAATCGTTGGGGTTACCATGGCATTCTTACTCGAGCGTTACGATTTTCCAGGTAGACGCGTACTCTCTATTTTAGTTTTGGTACCTATGGCTCTTCCGCCATTAGTAGGTGTACTTTCTTTTACATTCTTATATGGGGAAAGCGGTATATTTCCACGTGCGTTTCAACACCTATTCGGCTTACATGAAGTGCCCTTTTCATTAAAAGGCATCTGGGGCGTTATTGTTGTCCATACATTCACGATGTACACTTACTTCTATTTGACTGCCTCCGCTGCTATAAAGGGGTTAGATCCAGCTCTAGAGGAGGCGGCAACTAGTCTAGGTGCAGGGCGTATTCGAGTATGGACAAAGGTTATTTTGCCCATGTTAACACCCTCAATTGTTGCCTCATCCTTACTCGTATTTATGATATCCATGGCCTCCTATACAGCACCTTTAATGTTCGGTGTCGAACGTACGATGACGATGCAAATCTATTTATCACGTACGAACGGGAATTTAGATATGGCAGCGACACAATCTATGATTCTATCCTTTGTGTCTATTACTTTTTTAATTATTATGCGTTGGTATCAAAACCGCCGAAACTATCAAAATCTAAGCAAAGGTATTAGTGTTCATCGATCTGAAGTTTCTTCAAAAGGAATGAAGATGATTGCGACTATCGCGTCTTTTATAGGTACATTAATTTTAATTTTGCCGATTTTAGTTCTTATCTTAATTTCATTTTCAGTAGATGGTGCATGGAAAACACAAATCTTGCCAACCGACTATACACTGGATCATTATCTAGCGCTCTTTACGGATGAGCGAACATGGCGACCTATTTGGAACTCCATTCAAATGGGGATCGTTGCAACACTCGGCAATATCCTATTCGGTGTCGCAGCAGCCTATGCGATGGTACGTTTAAATTTTAAAGGCAAGACATTGCTCGATATTTTAATTATGGTTCCTTGGGCGTTACCAGGAACCGTTGTAGCTGTCAATTTGATTGCTGCTTTTAGTACGGAAAATATATTCGCCTTTAATCAGGTTCTGATCGGGACGTTCTGGATTTTGCCGTTAGCCTATTTCATTAGACATTTACCGCTCGTTTTCCGGTCTACATCGGCATCTCTTGTGCAATTAGATCAGTCTATCGAAGAAGCGTCACGAAGCTTAGGTGCAACTTGGTGGTATTCATTTAGACGGATTGTCTTACCACTTACATTTACGGGCATTTTGGCAGGTACGTTACTAGCACTTGTTCAAAGCTTCGGTGAATTCGTAGCGTCAATTCTTATTTACAGTACGTCAACAATCCCATTATCTGTGGCGATATTTCAAAAATTGTATGCGTTTAAATTTGGAACTGCTTGTGCATATGGCGTCTTACAAATTTGTTTAATTTTAATTGTACTTATTATTTCCGAGAAGTTATCTAAAGGCAGTGCTGGTTCGGCCATATAACTGCTAATTTACTAGGAGGCAATTACTATGTTTGAAGATTTCCGCAACAAAACACAGCAAGAAGATGGGATGATTTTCCCTTCTAATATTTATCGCAAAATTGTCTTACAGCCAGCTTATGAAGAAGCCAAGAAGAATTTTTTAACAATTATGCTACAAATCAATATTGCACACTTAAAAATGTTAGAAGAACAGGGACTTGTAAAAAAAGAAGAAGTCAAACAAATCGGTATTGCACTAAAAAAACTAGACTTGAACTATTACCGTATAGAGGATTACAACCCGCGATATGAGGATTTATTTTTCCGTATCGAAAATAAATTAATAGAGCTTGCTGGAGATGTTGCTGGGAATCTTCACATTGGTAGAAGTCGCAATGATATGGGCATTGCCATCTATCGTATGACTTTAAGAAAAAAATTGTTATTGCTCATGCGAGAATTACTGACATTACGGGATGATTTAATCGCAGCGGCTGAGGAGCATGTTGATACGATTATGATTGGCTATACTCATACGCAGCAGGCACAGCCAACAACTTTTGCCCATTATTTGAAAGCTGTCATCGATCAACTTGAACGAGACTTTGAACGCTTGCAGCATGTCTATAAAACCGTGAATCGTAGCAGTATGGGAGCAGCAGCATTAACGACAACCGGCTTCAACATTAGTCGAGAGCGTATGTGTGAGTTATTGGCATTCGATGATATTATCGAAAATGCGTGGGATGCTGTTGCTGGTGCGGATTATATTGCAGAGGCAGCAAGTATTGTTCAGCTTGCGGCACTTAATCTCGGTCGTACATCTCAAGACTTTTTACTATGGGCTACACAGGAATTCAATGCCTTTACGCTGGCAAGTCCATACGTACAAATTAGCTCTATCATGCCTCAAAAGCGCAATCCCGTTTCGATCGAGCACACACGTTCATTACTATCTGCAGTTGTTGGGGATGCTAGTACAGTATTGCAAATGGTACATAATACACCGTTTGGAGATATCGTAGACACTGAAGATGATATGCAGCCCTATTTATGGCGTGCTATTGACCGTTTAATAGGTATTTACAAGCTATTTGGTTCACTTGTCGTTACGATGAATGTAAACAAGAAAAAACTAAGAAATCGTGCAGAGAATAGTTTTGCCAATGTAACGGAGCTTGCCGATACGTTAGTGCGCTCTGAAGGGATTTCATTCCGCCAAGCTCACAGTATTGTCAGTAAGTGTGTAAAGGTACTACTCTCTCACAGTGAGGAATCTCTTGCAAGTCTGACATGGGGTCTAGCGAATACCCAATCCAAATTGATTACTGGTAAAGCATTAAATATTTCTGAAGAGGATTTTTATAACACATTAAAGCCAGAGACTTTTGTCGGTGTCCGAACGTTACCTGGTGGCCCAGCGCCAGAAACGATGAAGGCATCTCTTGAACGCTCCAAGGCAAATGCTCATAACCTTTATGAATGGATTCGTTTGAAGGAGTCTATGATTGTTGAGGCGGAACAGCAATTAACAGTATTTATCGAGGAATGGAATCAATGATGGAATGGCTACTTATTATTGACGGTGGTGCTACAAAAACGGCATGTACGGTCGTACATGCCGAGTCTGGTGAAATAAAATATACTAAATCAACAGGTGGCTCGAACTATCAAGCTATTGGCGCTGAATCTGCTACAGCAATATTGCAAGAGCTTTTAATACATGTACAGCAGTTTTTGCAAAGTCAGGCCGTCTCTCAAATCGATGTAGCTACCTTTGCAATGGCTGGCATTGATTCTTCTAAAGATCATGAAATGGTGTCTGCAATTGTTCATAAAGCGCTATCGGCATTACAACTTAAAATAACAACACTTATTATTGAAAATGACGCACAAGCTACTTTATTAGGTGTTACCGCAGGACAGGCAGGCGCTTTACTCATAGCTGGAACAGGAGCAATTGCGTACGCATTTGATGGCTCGCAAATAGTACGTGCAGGTGGTTGGGGGCATCGTGCCGGAGATGAAGGTAGTGGCTATTGGTTAGGACAAGAGGTTATCCGCGCTATTTTCCGAATGGAAGACGGGCGTGGTGAGCCAACCCTATTAAAAGATACTATCTATGATTACTTACGTATCCAAGATGTTACGGAGTTAGCTGCCTGGCTGTTCCACCCATCTTACACGAATGCACAGCTTGCCAAAATGGGTGCCTTTTTGGCAGATGCCGTGACCAAAAAGGATTCATGCGCCATTCAAATATCGATACGTGCTGCCCATGAATTAGTGCTCCTTGCTAGCGCCTTGTTGAAAAAAATTAGCTATCAAGGAGACGTATTTAACCTTTATTGTAATGGTGGTGCCATTAAGCATAACCCATTAATTTTTAAAATTTTTTCCCAGGAAATGAAATCGAAGTATCCGCAAATAGAAGTTTCTTTATGTCAGCACCAACCGATCTATTATCTTATAGAGCGCACAAAAAGGGCCTATGACAGTCTGTAATGTCATAGGCTTTTCATGTTGTTAAAATTCTATTATGTTAATGAAATTAAAGTGCCATTTTTTTCAGTTCATTTGTCGTGAAATATAGATAGCCATCCTTCACAAATAAATCCTTCGTATCTTCCCGATTTAATATTTGCTCCCCGCTTCCATCCGGGCGAATTTTCGTTAAATACGCTCCGCGTGAATAATTACTAAAATATAACCAACCATCTGCATAAACGATATATTGTGCACGCGAATGGGAAACACGCTTCGATTTACCTGTTTTCAAATCAAGCACGTACAATTTATTATCATCAGAAATATTGCTATAAAATATTTGCTGTCCTACTTGTGCAGGGAAATCTACATCGTGAAAGTAGTTATACGTTGTACCCGTGGCTTTTGGGTAGTCTTCAGCAATCCACGTATGATCTTTTGCCATCGTTCGATCATCCACTAAAAAATATTGATAGCGTATCGATCCTTTACGATCAGGTACTGGATCATTCCATGTAGTATCGAGATGATACCATTGATTGTCCAACTTTACTAAATTCCAAGCATGTCCTTGCTGTCCGACATAGCCTACTATATATTTTGTTTCTATCCCTAGCTTTTGTAACATCGTATGCGCTAACAATGCATAGCCCTGACAAACACCACCATGTTCTGTAAGCACTGTATATGCGCTATGTGGACTTGCATTCGTTTGTTCTGTATAGGCGGTGGTAGCAACGATATAATCATTGACAGCCCTAACCTTCTCTACATCACTTAATGATTTTTTATTGATAGAGGCTATAATCTCTTGAGCGTTCATTTCAACAGATGCCGCCTGTTCTGGTGTCATTAAATAACTTTGCTCACCAAAGATGGTAGCTGTTTTCCCTCCATATTCAAAACGAATAGAATGTTTGCTAATATGCCCATATACATAATCATCTCGCTTTATAGCATTTTCATAGGCTTCTTCCACTATCTGCTCAATCCGCTGTGTATTGCCTTTATATTGAATCTCAAACGTAGGTGAAAAACTACTGTAGTACGCATACATCGCATCAGCCATTTCCTTTGCATTCGTAACAACTAACTTTGCTTCAGGTGTTTTGGAAGTTGAAGCTGTAACAGCTACCCCTTCTTCTGGCTTTTCTTCTATAGGTGTGGCCGTTTCAATTGAGGCATTCTCTGAAAGCTTAGCAGTAGCATCTATAATTTTTTCCTTCGTTGAGAGAAGCATCGTTTCTATTTCATCATTATTTGCCCAAGTGATCACTTGTTGTACAACTGCTTTACCAGCTGTATAGATAGGGTCAATAAAAATTACGATTATTACGATAATGGCTAATTTTTTCCACAAAATGCTCACCTCCGACTGTTTTCCTGTTTTCATTATATACAAAAAAAGCACAAAGAACTCACTTAGAAGTCCTTTTGTGCTTTCATTTTATAAATAGATAAAGATATTTGTAGGGTATGGTCGCATCCGCAAGCGGCGACCTGTTTACATAGAAGCTTAGTTTATTTTAAGCTTTTGTTCTTTTGCATTAACATAATAATTTAAATAATTATTACTAATGCTTAAGTCAGCCACTGATTGCTTCACAAGCACCTCAGTTTTTAATGTCTGAAGATTTAATTTTGTTAAGTAACCACCGTTACTGTAATCACTGAAATATAAATTGTTGTTCGCTCCTGTAATATACAAGGCACGTTTATCAATAACTTTTGTTTTCTTACCGTTAGTTAAATCAAGCTTATACAATTTATCGTTATCCGCTGTATTACTAAAGTACAGTGTATTATTAACTTGATAAGCGAAATGAACATTTTGCATATAGTTATATGTTGTACTTGTTGCAGCAGGATAATCTGAAGCGATCCATGTATGGTCTTTCTTAAGCTGTGCATCCGGTACTAAAAAATAATCGTACGAAGAGGCACCTAAACGATTTGGTAATGGATCATTCCATGTTGTATCTAGATGATACCATTGACCATTAACCTTCACTAAATTCCATGCATGTGCTTGGTTACCATCAACATAACCTACAACATACTTTGTTTCGATTCCCGCTTGTTCCAACATTTTATAGGCTGTTAACGCGTAGCCTTGACATACAGCTTGTCCCTCCATTAGCAATGCATATGCACCATGAGGGCTAGCATTTGTTTTAGTACTATATGCTGTATTTGAAACAATATAATCATTAATCGCTTTTACTTTGTCGAACTCTGTCATTGAAGGTTTAATAATTGTTTTTAATACTTGATCAATCTTTTTTTGTACGGCCGCTTCTTGCGTTGGGTCTGTGAAATATTTCATTTTAAATGTCACATTGCCTGCTGAATCTGCAGAAATAGTAGTACTTTCCATGTGACCACTCGCATAGACCGCCTGCTCTTGAGCTTTTTCAAATGACTCCTTAATTTTTTTATTGAAATCAGTCATTGGTCCGCTATATGTAATTTTAATTTCCGATTCGAAATTATTTAATTGCTTTACGATTTCTGTTGTGAATTGATCCCAAGTTGTTACTTTGGTATTGGCTACTACTTTATGAGCAATAACTGAGGAAGTATGTACTGGATGAGTGTCCGTATTTTGAGCATAAGCTGCTGTTGGACTCAACATCAGTAATGCTGCACCGCTTATCAACCATTTTTTCATAATAAATCACCTTCCCGTTTGTTATGTTCTTGTAATCAAGAATAACAGAGAAAGTAACTACAAATCTATCGTACAAGTTCACTAACTATGACTTTTAACCACATAATAAATTTTAATACATAGGTAAAAACTCCCTTGAATAAAATATAAGTACCGATTTTTGCAAAAAAAAATAAAAACCCACCTGTTTAGTGAGTTTTCTATCTATGAATTGCCTTTTCTACATAAGCTGGCTTTTCTTTATGTTAACGACTTTTTACTACTAAATTGACTGCCTCTTGAATAGCTTCATTCATTTTCTCGCCGTCACCTTCAGCATTTTGTACACATTCTAAAAGATTCGTACTGACAATTACACCTACTGTACGATCTACTGCTGAGCGTACTGCCGATAATTGAGTAATGACTGCCTTACAATCCTTTCCTTCTTCCATCATTTTCAAAATTCCACGTAGCTGGCCTTCCATCCGTTTCACACGATTTTTTACTTGATCTGAATATTCCATCATCATTGCTCCTTTTTTCATACTCGCTACGTTCTTGAGTAATTATTATTCTTTATCCTAGCACATTATTTCAAAATTAAACCTACCTATTCCTTGGTTTTAAATAGTTCATAAGCATTTTAGCAATAATTGACCTAGCGTTTGTTATTTCATCATACTGGATCACTGTATTTTTCTTTATTCGTATCTGACCTATCTCTACTTCAAAAATTGGACACTGTCTTTTAAGTGCAGCAACTAACATATTTGTGTCATAGTCATATCGTTCACCTTTTACTTTTAGCAGCCATGGTAGCTCTTTTATAGAGATAAATCGTAAGCCTGTTTGTGTATCCATTAGTTTTCTATGATAAAGGAGCTCAAAAAACAAGCTTGTTACACGATTGCCCCAGTATGATAAAAGAGTGCTGTCGGAAGAGTGGAAGTTACGTATCCCTAGCACAATCCCTTCAGAAAACACCTTCGTCATGGTTAATACTAATTTCACATCTTGTAATGTATGTTGACCATGGGCCCCTACTGTAATCACACCCTGGCACAAACCCCTTTGCGACCATATATAAGTAAATGCTGTCTTTAGTGCCCCACCTTTTCCAATATTACGGTCATGCTCTAACACTTTGCAGCTGTCAATTTTCTTTAACTCTTCAAAAATACCTGCATATTTTTCATCGCTACCATCATTGACAATAATAATCTGTGTAATTGTAGTTGCTAATAGTTGATGTACATAAGTTATAAGTGATTGTTGTGGATTAAATGCTGGAATGATTGCTGCAATATTCTTCATTATTTCTATCCTCCGAATGACTTTCTTAGCAATAGCTACTACGAATCTCAACGAATATCCTTATACAAAATAGTATCATGTAAAAAGGACAATTCAACTGAAGACTCCAAACCAATGACCCCTCGGCATCATTGTTTCCAGATGCACAGTGCTAACGCAGCGGCGAGGGGAAAGACTTCTGTACCTGCCGCTCAAAAGACATTTGCTGAAATAAGTTAAACACATCAATAATATTAATATTTTCCCGATATATGAAGAAAGAGGATTTTTTCGAAAGAGGTGAGTCCCTATCGTCATTCAATATGAAATTTCCCAAGATCACTGCAAGAAATTAAAAGCTTTGTCCTTCGTTAAAATGGCTAAAAACTTTCAGGACGCTAGCTCGCTCGCCATCTCAAAGCCAGCTATATCTCTACAAAAATCACTCCTTGTACTGGAGGAAATTTTATATGAGCTCTATAAGCTGGAAATGCATACCGAACCGAAGCTAAAAAATACCCGATCATTACTCAATAATCGTAGCTTTGTTGCAAAAATTCATCCACGTCGGGTTTATCTACTAATGAATCTTGCAAACAAAATGACTTCTAGTAATAGTAGTGAAATCGTGGAGGCAAAGGCGGCAAAAATTGTTCTTGATTATATAAGTGATATTGTAGAATGGTTTATTGACCGCTATGACCGTAGCTTAAAGGAAAAAATGGTTCACATAGCCCCCTTTGAAGATATAACTTCAGCGCTTAATTTAAATACATGGCTTCAAGAAGAACAGTCACCCGAGGCCTATAAAAATGCGGCAAGTTGGTTTGAGATTGCCGCAAAACAAGGGAATGCAAGTGCTCAATATAATTTAGGCGCTCTCTATAACCAGGGCCGCGGTGTAAAGAAAAATTATGCGGTAGCAAAAATGTGGTATGAACGCGCCGCTTCGCACAATGATGCAAACGCACTTTATAGCTTAGGCGTGCTCTATCATTTAGGACATGGTGTAATACAAAATTATGAAGAAGCAGCTCGTTATTATAAAAAGGCTGCAGATTTAGGAAATGCAGATGCACAGTATAATTTAGGCGTTCTATACAATCAAGGGCTTGGCATGACACCAAACTTTGCCGAGGCAGCAAAGTGGTATATTCTAGCGGCCAATCAAGGGAATACAAGTGCTCAAAATAATCTTGGCTTCCTTTATCACAATGGAACTGGTGTCAAGCAAAGCTATGAGGAAGCTATAACCTATTTTGAAATGGCTGCATTAGCGGGCGATGCAAGTGCTCAGTATAATCTTGGCTATTTGTATCTTAAAGGTCGTGGTATCACGCAAAATTTTGAAGAAGCTGCGAGGTGGTTTCACTTAGCTGCACTTCAGGACCATACAAATGCTGAATTTCAATTGGCGATGCTATATAACACTGGTCAAGGTATACCTCAAGATTGCGTAGAGGCTATTAAATGGTTTAAGCTCGCTGCGCATAAAGGACACTTAAATGCTCAATACTGTCTCGGTGTCCTTTATGTCCAAGAAAATGATATTGCTTTAGCTAAAGATTGGTTACAGCTTGCTGCTCACCAAGGACATATCAGTGCAGGCTTTGAGCTTGGACGCATCTATGTATATCAACTTCAGCAACCTAACAAAGCTTTACCCTTTTTTAAAGAGGCTGCTGAAAAGGGCTATGCTAACGCTCAGTACGAACTCGCATTATTATACGCAACTGAATTGAATTATGTAGAAGCAGTGAAATGGTGGAGAGCCGCTACCGATCAATCTCATATTAACGCAGAATATCAATTGGGGTTGTTATATGAACAAGGATTGGGTATCGCCCAGGACTTAGAAGAGGCACGACGCTGCTATCGACTTGCAGCCATCCAAGGACATGCAGGCGCTCAATATCAGCTCGGTAATTTATTTGATAAGGGAAAAGGTGTCGAACAGGATTACACAGAAGCCGCAAAATGGATTGAACAAGCTGCGGCAAAAGGACATGCCAAAGCACAGTACCAACTAGCTCAAATGCACAGCCATGGACAAGGTGTGCCAAAGGATTTTGCGAAGGCAGCCCAACTGTATCGATTAGCAGCTTACCAGGGACATCAAAAGGCTCAATTCCAGCTTGGTATGCTTTACAAAAAAGGACAAGGTGTTGCACAGGATTATACGGAGGCAACAAAATGGCTTAAGAAGTCTCTTGAAAAAATAGAATAGTTTTTCCTAAAAAAATATCCCGTGTCACCCTCTAACGATCGTGACACGGGATTATCATTATTTTTGCATGTCTTCTTTTTGATCTACCATAAATGTTACAAAGATAAATAAAGCAAAGCTAATTAATAGCGTTGTCCCACCTACGATAAAGAAAATCAATGTAAATGTATTACTAAAATTAAATGGATTTATATTGTAGAACCACATGCCTATTGTTAAGCCAAAAACACCAAGAATTGCTGTCCAACCATGTGCCGCTACTAATTTTTGTGATTTAACTTTGAAGGCACGATAGAAAATGCCCCATGCAAACATGCTTAACCAGCCAACTAATAAAATGTGTGCATGTATCGGTCTATATTCATAACTACCAGTACCAGACATATGTGAACCTAGATACGTACCAAATAAGGCAAAAATCGCAGCAAGACGAATAAGGCGTAAACTCCATTTTTGTTCCATACGTTAACTCCTCCTAAGCTTTTTCAACTTATTAAGTAGTCTATCGTGTGAACATGAACTTTACATGAACTCCTCATTACAGTTGTTTTGGTAAGGCGATACGAACCTTCGTACCCGAATTAATAACACTTTCCATTTGAACCGTTCCTCCATGTAACTCAGCAATTTGCTTTACGATGGCCAGTCCAAGCCCAGTCCCTTGCTTTGTTCTAGAGGCATCCGCGCGATAAAAGCGATCATATACCTTTTGTAATTGATCAGCAGTCATCCCTATACCGCTATCCTCAACGATTACTTCAACTGAAGTTGAGGATTCTTGCAAATGTACATGAATTTCTCCACCTTCAACATTATATTTAATGGCATTCGTCAATAAATTATCCCAAACATTTTGTAATAGACCCGCATCACCATCATATGTTACTGGTTCAAGCTGATACGATAATTGTACATTTGCCTCTTCAAGTTGCCAGCGATATTTTCTTACAGTTTCCTTCAATTGCTCATCTAAACGATAAGGCTCACACTTTAATAACCTTGTAGATTGATCGAGTGACGTTAGTAAAAGTAATTGCTTCGTTAATGTCGACAGACGCTTCGTTTCTAGCTCAATAATTGTCGTATATTCCTGCCTTTCCTTGTCAGTCAGCAAGGGATTCTTTAGCAAATCAACATAGCCTTGAATATTCAACAATGGTGACTGAAAATCATGGGATACATTACTAATAAACTCTTTACGTATTCGATCATTTTCCTGTAATTTTTCCGTCATGACATTAAAGCTAACTGCTAATTGTCCAATTTCATCTGCTCGATCTATATCCAGTAACGTATCGAACTTTTCATGTGCAAGCTGATGTGTTGCCTCTGTTAACTGTGTAATAGGGCGAATTAATGCTTTTGCAAAAAGTAGCATTGCCAATAGACTAAGTACTGCCATCACAAGAATAAGTCCACCAAGTATCGTATGCACCTCAGAGAATAACAGGCGAATATCAGGCCTGATAAACAGTGCATAATGCTTATTTTCATATGTAAATGGTACACCTATCGTATTAATTAGCTCATTCGCAAAAAAGCCTGTCATAAAAGTCTCTTTTGGAAAATCGCGCATACCATGATAAATTTCTCCGTCTAAAACACGATCAACAGTATTAGATGACAGTGTTTTATCGCGATATTTACCACCGTAAAATTCCCCTTCATCACCAGCTGTTACATAAATTTGATAACCAATTTCGCCAAGAGTTGTAAAATAATTATCTAAATCGTCAGGCTTTGCTGTCTCGATGTATTTCGTAATATCCTGCGCAATATTCACATTTTTAGCATCATTTTTTTCCTTTATAACTTGATGATAATAAGTATTTGTTACTAAAAAACCGATACACAAGCTGCCAATCATAACGAGCAAAGTCGTGACAACAAACTTACTATATAACGTTTTCATCATGCATTAACCTCGAGCTTATAACCCACTCCACGGACCGTTGTAATCTCAACATCTGTTTCATAACGATGCAGACGCTCACGGATCCTCTTTACATGCGTATTTAAAGTCTGCTCATCTCCATCATAATCATAGCCCCACACCTGTTCCATAATAATACTACGTGTAAACACCTGATTCGGACGTGATGCTAGTAATGCCAATAGCTCAAATTCCTTTAAAGGCAGAACAAGTGTATCTTCCCCAATGATTACTTCAAAACTTCGACGATCGATGACTAGTCTACCCACCTGGATTGTTACCTGATTTTTCTTATCTAGTCTACGCAATATGGCAGCTATGCGAAACAGTAATTCTTTAGGTTCGAATGGTTTCACAACATAGTCGTCTGAGCCTGCCAAAAATCCTCGTTCCTTGTCTTCAAGCTCGCCCTTTGCCGTTAATAACAATACAGGAATATCATAATCCTGGCTCAATGTCTCGGTTAATGTAAAGCCATCCATCCCTGGCATCATGACATCCACAATAGCCAGATCAGGCAAGTTTCCTTCAAGTAATTGCAGGGCCTTTTGTCCATTTTCCGCCTGCAACACCTGATAGCCCTCTCTTGTCAGATAAATATTCACTAGCTGCAAAATATGTACATCATCATCTACAACGAGAATTTTCATTCAAGCCTTACCTCCATCCAATTCAAAAAATTCCGCTCCTATCCGCAGACAATCTGCAAGCATCCGTTGAGTCTATCGTTGAACGTTGCTCCGCGAGGAATGAGGAGATCTTTTAATATCTACTTTCATTCATATTATAACGAAAAGAGAGAAATCAACAGCAATATAAGTAATGGCAAAAAAGCCAAGCAGCATTTTGCTACACTCCTTCTATTGGGATTTGCAAATCAGCACATACCTTTTTCATCATGCGCTCAATCTGCTCGACTGTAGCACCGAGCACCATTCCTTCTGCCACAACAGGCTTTAAAATTTTTTCAATTTGCTGTAATTGTTCAGAAGTTAAGATGCGCTCCTCTGTAGATCGAATAATAGCACCTGATTTGGCTCTGATTGTAATGATCCCTTTCGCCTCTAACTCATGATAGCTTTTATTAACCGTGTGCATATTAACACCTAAATCAGCCGCTAAATTACGTACAGATGGCAAAGTATCCCCTGACTGCATATCCCCTCTTGCAATTCCTTCAATAATTTGACGTGTTACCTGTTCATAAATAGGTACGTCAGATTGTGGCTCTATTTTAATAAACATTCCTATCATCTCCACATTTGTTATATAACCAATATAACAAATTATCATTTTTTGTGCATAAAGAAGAGGGAGATTTTTAGAGGTATATAAGAAGAACCTCGAATTGAATCAACAGTTATACAAACCGTTGGCAATATAGGCTATGACGGCTTTGTGAATTGACAAAGAGATGTCCCATTACATCATGAGACATCTCTTTTCAACAGTAGCTATTTCGCAACAATTGCTAATTTTTCTTGTAAACATGCAGTAGCTTGTTCTATATCCACTATGCATCCTACTTCATTTAATGTTTCCCCTATTACTCTTACTGCCTCTTCTAGCATTGCAGGAGTTGTGTTACCCATATGCCCGATACGGAAGGCCTTTCCTGCTAAATGCGCTAGTGCACCAGCTACTATCACGCCTTTTTCTGCAAGTTTTGCACGGAACTTTGCATCCTCTACCCCTTCAGGATACAGTAAGCAGCTAAGCGTAGGTGCCGCAACCGCTTCTTCAGCAAGTGCCACCATACCATATGTGGACAATGCAGCTCTTATTGCGCAACCATATGCGACATGACGTGCCTCACGTTTTGTCATCCCTTCTTCTAGTACAATGTTCATCGCCACATCATATGCATAAATTAGGTTTACAGGAGGTGTCGCAAAATATTTTCCTGGATCATTCATTACCGGAATCCAATTTTTAATATCGCTATAATAGGCAGGAATTGAGCCCAATGCTTCACGTGCCTTTAAAGCAGATTGATTGAAGGCGATAATCGCTAAACCGGGTGGTACACCAATTGCCTTCTGTGACCCTGTTAATACAACATCTAATTTATATTCAGGACGGCCATATTCCTTGCTCATATTTTCATCAAGGGCAGCTGTCGCTACAACCCCATCTAAAATAACAAGTGCCCCGGCTTTCTTAATGACTGGTACTAATGCATCCAAATCGGATACTACACCTGTAGAAGTGTCCGCATGTGTAATAGTAACAGCTTTAAAATCCCCCTCAGCCAATTTTTCTTCAACTGCAGAAACTTCGGCCTGCTTACCCCATTCAGCCTGTAGTACCTCTACATGAATACCATAAGCTTTGGCTAATGGTGTAAATCGGTCACCGAAATAACCGTGACTAATTACGAGTAGCTTTTCTCCTTTGCCAACCGTATTAACAATCGCCATTTCCATAGCAAGTGTCCCAGATCCGGCTATGACGAAAACCTCGCCATCTGTTTGTAATATTTTTTTTGTTTGTTCTATGGCATTTTTATAGATCGAAACAAAACGTGGATCTGTATGTCCCCTCGTTTCACTTGCTAAGGCATCATAAATTTCAGCTTCTACTGGAGTTGGTCCAGGAACTAATAATAATTCTTTATTACGCATTTTACGATCCTCCTTAGAATGAAGATAAAAAGATGCCTTACAAGCTCCCCATCTAAGCCCGCAAGACATCTTTCACCCCTTTAAATCTCTTTACTTTTAGAAGTAGACCCCTTTTATTTTGTAACCATGCTCAATTCTCAGTAAGGAACGGGGGAACAGACCCCGCTCGTTTACATTAGTGGAAAATAGAGTGGACTCCATTCGAGTTCAGTCCACAACAATCTAGGAAAGTTGGATATGTTCGTTTAGTAGATTCGGATCTCACATCCGCCGGAGGCTTTGGGCCAACAAATGTTTTTTGCGCGAAAGCGTAGTGCTAACGCAGCGTCAGCAGCACGACGTTGGTCACTCAGTCGTTGCCACAGGACGTGGCGCTTTTAGACTGAGTTCCTCTCTTTCAGCGATTGCTGAAAGCAAGTTAAGCTAATTTTTCGTAACCTGGAAGCGTCAAGAATTCGGCAAATTCATCTTGCTCAATTAAAGATTTAAACAGCTCAGCAGCTTCTTCATAGCGACCGCTGTTATAGACTTGTTCCCCAACAGCCTCTTTAATTTTCACAAGCTCTTCCTCCAAGACTTCTAGTACGAATGCCAATGTAATACCACGCCCATCCTCTAAAACACCTTTTGGATGGCGAATCCATTGCCATACTTGTGTACGAGAGATTTCTGCAGTTGCAGCATCCTCCATTAAGTTATTAATCGGTGCAGCTCCGTTGCCTCGTAGCCAAGAAGCAATGTACTGAACCCCTACACTACAGTTAATACGAAGACCTTCAAGTGTAATTGTACCTTCAGGAACAGCTACTAATTCTTCCGCTGTAACATTTACATCCTCACGTTTTTTATGGATTTGGTTTGGTGTCGTCATAATCGCATCAAACTGTTCCATCGCCGTTGCTACCATACCTGGATGTGCTACCCAAGTTCCATCATGGCCATCTGTTGCCTCACGACGTTTATCTTCTGCAACTTTTGCAAAAGCCACAGCATTCGCATCATCATCACCCTTAACAGGGATTTGTGCTGCCATACCGCCCATCGCAGGAGCATTACGTTTATGACATGTTTGAATACATAAAGACGTATATGCCTTCATGAATGGTACAGTCATTGTTACTTGTCCGCGGTCCGGTAAAATTACATCAGGTTGATTGCGCAGACGTTTAATATAGCTAAAAATGTAATCCCAACGTCCACAATTCAGACCCGCTGAATGTTCACGTAGTTCAAATAAAATTTCATCCATTTCAAATGCTGCTAAAATGGTTTCGATTAATACAGTAGCCTTAATTGTCCCTTGTGGAATTCCGATATAATCTTGTGCAAAAACAAAGACATCATTCCATAAGCGAGCCTCTAAATGGCTTTCAAGCTTCGGTAGGTAGAAATAAGGCCCTGTACCCTGTGCCAATGCATTTTTAGCATTGTGGAATAAATACAGACCAAAATCAAAGAAACTACCCGAGATCGGTTCGCCATCTACTAGTACATGCTTTTCAAGTAAATGAAGACCACGTGGGCGAACTAATAATACAGCTGTTTCTTCGTTTAACTTATATGTTTTACCATTGGATGCTTGCGTAAATTCAATAGTCTTATTAATAGCATCACGCATATTAATTTGGCCACCAATCATGTTTTCCCATGTCGGAGCAGATGCATCCTCAAAGCAGGCCATAAACATTTTTGCACCAGAGTTTAAAGCATTAATAACCATTTTACGGTCAACTGGTCCAGTAATTTCTACACGACGGTCTTCCAAATCTGCTGGAAGTGGTGCAATTGTCCAATCTCCCTCACGAATATGCTTTGTTTCTTGTAAGAAGTCGAGTTTCTCACCTGCATCAAGACGCTTTTGACGTTCTTGACGAGCCTCTAACAGCGCTTTACGACGAGCATCAAATTTTTCGTGCAGGGCAAGAACAAACTCAAGGGCTTCTGGTGTTAAAATTTCTTTTGTTTGCTCGTTTTGTTCCCCAACAATTTTAAGCTTACCTGTTGTTGCTTGTTCCATCAGTTATTTCCCCCACCTTTGCGATATTAAGTAGTCATCCCCCGCTTTAGGAGGAGCGGAGGAGACAGATCTATGATTATGAATTTAGGAAAACACGTACTTTATAAAACTTATACGAATTGTTCTGTTTCTGTAGAGCCAGCCATTGCTGTTGTAGAAGAAGTACCACCAGAGATAACTTGAGATACTTCATCAAAGTAACCAGTACCTACTTCACGTTGGTGACGTGTAGCTGTGTAGCCTTTTGATTCTGATGCAAACTCAGCTTGTTGTAGCTTAGAGTATGCAGCCATACCATTATCTTTATAATCATGCGCAAGCTCAAACATAGAGTGGTTTAATGCATGGAAACCTGCTAATGTAACGAACTGGAATTTATATCCTAACTTACCTAACTCGCGTTGATATTCTGCGATTTCATCTTCTGATAGATTCGCTTTCCAGTTGAATGAAGGTGAACAGTTGTATGCTAGCAATTTACCTGGGAATTCAGCATGAATAGCTGCTGCAAATTCACGAGCTTCCTCAAGTGATGGTTTAGAAGTTTCACACCAAATCAAATCTGCATATGGAGCGTAAGCTAAACCACGAGCAATCGCTTGTTTGATGCCTGGTTCTGTACGGAAGAAGCCTTCTGGAGTACGTTCACCAGTAATAAACTCAGCATCACGCGGATCGATATCAGATGTTACCATATCAGCAGCGTCAGCATCTGTACGAGCGATTAAAATTGTATCAACACCCATCACATCTGTTGCAAGACGAGCAGCAATTAAGTTACGAACAGCATTTTGTGTTGGAAGTAAAACTTTACCACCTAAGTGACCGCATTTTTTCTCAGAAGCTAATTGGTCTTCTAAGTGAACACCAGCAGCACCAGCTTCAATCATTCCTTTTACAAGTTCAAATACATTCAGAGGACCACCGAAGCCAGCCTCAGCATCTGCTACGATTGGAGCGAACCAATCAAATTGATCTACACGTCCTTCAGCATGATCGATTTGATCTGCACGTTGTAAAGCTTGGTTAATACGTTTAACTACTGCTGGTACAGAGTTTGCTGGATATAAGGATTGGTCAGGGTACATTTGACCAGAAAGGTTAGCATCAGCAGCAACTTGCCAGCCTGATAAGTAAATTGCTTTTAATCCTGCTTTGACTTGTTGTACAGCTTGATTACCAGTTAATGCACCTAATGCATTAATGAACGGTTCTTCATGTAAAGAATTCCAAAGTCGAGCAGCACCTTTAGCTGCTAAAGTTTGTTCAAGTACAACAGAACCTTGTAACTTAACAACCTCTTCAGCTGAATAACCGCGTTCAATGCCTGCCCAACGTGGGTTTTCTTCCCACTGTTTTTCTAATGCTTGGATTTTTTCTTGACGTGTTGACATATTAAAATTCCACCTTCCCCTTTGTATACAATATACTCTGTTAAAAAACTTTCAACTAGCTGTTCCATAACAGGTTTACTTGTTGTAAATTAATATATAACAGCACATCTGAATTTTCATTATTTTTAGATAAAATACCGAATTTTAATGATGAAACTGCTTTTTTCAACGACGAAATTTGGTAAACTGTTTACAAACAAGGGGGATATTCACAATGAATAATGAGTTTAATTCTTTGCCAATAGATATTTCACAACAGTTTATTTCAATGTTAAAAGACTGGGTTCCAGACAATTCATCCATTGCAATTGCAGCAGAAAACTCCTATATCTATTTTCATTCTGGACATCAAAACATCAATTTGGAGGTAGGCCAACAAGTACAATCAGGCAGCATTGCAGAGCAAGTTCTACGCACGAGGAAACGGACAGACGCTGTTTTAGATAATTCCTTATTCGAAACACCATATTATGGGATAGGTTACCCTATAAACATTTTAGATGTGCCTGCAGCGCTTGTTGTAGTATTACCTTCAACCTTTACCGAAAAGAAAGTAGAGCTCTTTCAATTTTTAACTGGAAAGCAAGATGAGGAATGGAATCCTGTTGCGATTGAAAAAATCTCTCATATTGAAAGCCTGCAGAAAAAAACGTGGTTTTATGTAGAGGGGGAGCAATTTAAAACAAGTATTACACTTAAAGAGCTTCAAATGCGTTTACCTTCATTCTTTATTCGTATTCATCGATCCTATATTGTTAATATTCATTTCATTAAAAAAATGGCTAAGGACCTGACTTCCAACTTTATTGTTACTTTAACAGATGGAAGCGAACTACCTGTCAGTCAATCCTATATCAACAATTTGAGAACAGCCCTAGAATTTTAGGGCTATACAAATAGGTATCGAAATAGTAGAGAATAAACATAATAGATAATAAAATAAAAACTAGAGTACTTCTTGTTAAAATTGAAACAACAAGTACTCTAGTTTTGTATGAATGAAATCTCTCATCACGCGACATTCGAGGACATTTCAGCGACGTTTACCTTTTTGATTCAACTGATGACTTTATAAGTGCAACCACTTTCCTCTCATGTAACTGCAAGAATTACTGGTCAGTCCCAATTCAGCCTTGTATCTGATTTTTGTTCGTCAGTTCAAGACTTTGCGTCTGACTTTCTTCAGATTCCACATCATCATGAACACCCTTGTCTTTCGCTAAGAGTTTCTACTGCCGAGCTTGTAGTGAACTTTCACCAAGTTTGCCGCGTGCACATAAAAAAGCCTGAGAAAAAATTCTCAGGCTTTAAATTGCCTAGCGACGTCCTACTCTCACAGGGGGAAGCCCCCAACTACCATCGGCGCTAAAGAGCTTAACTTCCGTGTTCGGTATGGGAACGGGTGTGA
>NZ_JBSSFD010000022.1:0-66360 GCF_054062295.1 Lysinibacillus sp. TE18511 | reverse complement strand
AAAGCTTAAACGGCTTGAGCCCCTTAGAATACAGGGCTCAAGCCGCATAGAGTATTTTTATTATTTCCGCTGTCTACTTGACAGGGAGCAGTTCACCATCAACGTTTCGTGGCTTTTTTTGTGAACATTATTTATACATGTTTTTATGCACTTTCTTAAAAGTAAGTCATTTCAATGCTTTAGTGGTATTTGGAACACTGCTACACTATCTACTTTAATGAATAAAATTATACATATTTCTTAACGTTGTAAATCCGCTTTTTTCTGACGCTAACCCTTGCAAAAGTTTTAGTATATATATTACCTATAATAACAATGATTACAAAGAGATTTTTCAAAAGATTGAAACGTTATAAAGGTAGATTTTTATGAATTTGCCACTCAAAAATCAGCGTATTCGAAAATTCTCGAATACGCTTTTAATTTGATAAAAACAACAATCAAGTTAAACAGAGCCTTATATTAACGAGTAATTTCAAAAAAATGTATTCAACCACTGTGTAGTAATTTTCTTATTATTACCGTATAAATTGTATCCTTAATGTTATTTTGTTGACATATAACTGTAATATTACAATGTTAATATCATTTATATACTAAGTGATAATCTTTAAAGCTTCTAGGAGGATACATATAATGAAAAAAAATAAAAAGTACCGATGGGGATTGAAATTAGCTACATTGGCATTAAGTACATCTGTACTTTTTTCAACGGTTGAAACAGCATCAGCGGCAACTTACACAGTAAAATCTGGTGATTCTTTATGGAAGATTGCCAATCAACAGGGTGTTTCTTATCAAACATTGATGAAATGGAATAACTTATCTTCTCCAACAATTCACGTTGGACAGAAGTTAAACCTCAATACCTCAACCGTGTCTACACCTAAACCAACAACAAATCTAGTACAAATCGCTAAACAATACGTAGGTGTTAAATACACATTCGGTGGAAATACACCAGGCACAGGTTTTGATTGTTCAGGCTATGTCACTTACGTTTTTAATAAAGCCGGTATTCCGACAGCTCGTAAAACAGCAGCAGGTTTTTACAATACATCTAAAAAAGTTAGCACACCTAAAGTGGGTGATTTAGTGTTTTTTGCCAATACATATAAAGCAGGTATCTCACATGTAGGCATTTATATTGGAAATAATCAAATGATTAATGCGAGTAATAGTGGTGTTAATATCGCTAGCATTAGTAGCTCTTATTGGAAGAAGCACTTTGTTGGCTATGGTCGTATATAGTGAAAGAAAAAACAGTTGGCGATTTTGACCAACTGTTTTTTTATGCTTAAACGTGTACTACTTTTTTTGTTTTTATTTTGGCTAATCGTGCTAAATAAATGAAAAAAACAACGATCAGTAAACCTGCACCCGTTAGATAAACAGCAGCATAGCCCGCTTTCACCGCCACTATCCCTAAAATATAAGAACCGAGAGCAATCCCGAGATCAAACATCGTAAAATACGTTGCAGTTGCATAACCACTGCGCGTGTGTGCCGTAGATTGTACAGCTAATGCTTGTAAGCTTGTCGTCACTGCTCCATAGCCAAATCCAACAAAAATGGCGGCAAATAAAAATAATGCAGGTCCTGAGACAAATGCGAGCATAACAAGCCCGATTGCAAAGGAAATAATACCAGGAATAATAACAAATTGCGGTCCTCTTGTATCATAAAGCTTACCTGTATATGGACGTGTAATAAGCATAGCTGCTGCAAAAACTGCATAAAATAGACTCGCTACAGCCATTAGATCTTTTTGCTGTGCGTACACTGATAAAAACGATAATACACTCGCATATGAAAAAGCTACTAAACTAGCGATAGCAGCTACTGGAAGTGCTTTACGTTCCAATAAATCATCAAATTTAAAGGTCAATTTCCCTTGATATGCAGGTTTGGGTAAATCATCGGTATTCACCGTTACAGCTAGGATCCCCCCTGCTAATATACAAATACTCATCACAATAAAAAGTACATTGAAGCTACTATATTGAATAAGCAGTAAGCCGATAAATGGCCCAATGACTACCGCTAAGTTAGTAGACATTGTAAAATAGCCAAGGCCGGCACCTTTACGGTTTGCTGGCACAATATCTGCAGCTAAAGAGCCAGCTGCTGTTGTAATAATACTAAAGAAGATCCCTTGAATAAAACGTAAGCCTAGTAAAAGTCCAAAAGGATGAATGAATAAATATAATACCGTACATAAAAAATAGCCGGCAATCGAAATAACTAGAAGTTTTTTCTTCCCAAAGACATCTAATAGTTTACCTGAAAACGGACGAACGATAATGGCTGATAATAAAAATACCGACAGTAACAATCCAGCTTCCTTATCTGTTTGATGCAGCTCACCTATCGCATATAGTGGTAAAGTCGTTACCAACCCATAGAAAACAAAGAATACCGAGATATTTGTTAAAAAGAGACTCATAAACCGTTTCGTCCAAATTTTTGTATTCTCTTCTTGTTGCATGTAATCAACCTTTCATTTTTTCCAATAAAATTATTAATTGCTGCTGTTCCTCAACAGTCAATGCCCCTACCATTTCTTCTTCAAAAGCTAAAATGGTTTCAGTAATAGTTGGCAACTGTTCCTCTGCATATAAAGATAAGGTAACAATTTTTTCTCTCTTATCTTCACCATCCATTCTTAGTACCCACCCTAAAGACTCGAGTCGAGTAATTGCTCTTGTTATACTTGGTGCCTCCACATTTAAATACTTCCAGATTTGCGTTAACGTCATTGGACCGTGCTTATGTAAGCAGTATAAAATAGCCCATTGTGAGCTATACAAATTATGCTGTTTCAGTACTTCATTTAAAGAATTCGTTAAATAACGACTTTTTTGGAATAAAGCATGAAATATAGGATTCATTTTATCTCTCCTTGAAATTTACTTACCTAGTTAAATAATTACTATACGCTTCATTTTTTTCGATGTAAAGTACGGTGTTTGAAGTTTTGATGAAGCATTTAGTGGCGATTATTCAAAGTCGTCAGGCTATCAGCAATCTTCATGCGGTTATCAGCGATTCTCTTGGCGTTATCAGCGATTTCTTCACTTTTATCAGCGATTCTCCTGACATTATCAGCGATTTTTCACTTCTATCATCTTTTCAAAAATATCAGAAGGAAATTTTTTGAAAGTGTCGAATTAAGCTACTAGATTACAATAAAAAGGAGATGGAATCATGGGGAAAAAGGTTTTAATACTTGCAGGAGATGCTGTTGAAGCTTTAGAAATTTTTTATCCTTATTACCGTTGTCTAGAGGCTGGCTATGATGTGACGATTGCAGCACCATCAGCAAAGAAATTACAAACTGTACTACACGATTTTGTTGATGGAGTCGATACATACATCGAACGTACAGCATATGGCTTAGAAGCACACTCTTCATTTGCAGATGTAGATCCAGCACAATTTGACGGACTCATCATTCCTGGTGGGCGAGCGCCAGAATACATTCGTTTAAATGAGCATGTTCCAACACTAGTGAGCCATTTCTTTGAAACAAATAAACCAATTGCTGCTGTATGTCACGCAGCTCAAATTTTCGCGACCATTCCTGAGGTACTTAATGGACGTGAGCTAACAGCCTATATTGCCTGCAAGCCAGAAGTTCAAGTAGCAGGAGCAACGTATATTGATGCTAATCTTCATACAGATGGCAATTTAATTAGTGGTCATGCATGGCCAGACTTACCTGGATTAATGCGCGAGTTTATCCAGAAGTTAGAAAGCTAAAAGAAAGAGGATGCCTTAGATTAGGGCATCCTCTTCTTTTATGAAGTGGTTTCTTGAAATTCAATATTTACCACTTTGTTTGTATTTGTTATATATTTGATTCTTACATGTAGACCGAATTCCTTATCACTTTGTTTTAGCCAAAGCTTAAATTTTTCAATAGTTGAATCTTCATGAACCTCGCTTCCCTCATGCAAATAATCTAGAATTTTAGCTTCAGGATATTTGGCCTGTGCCTCTTTTACCGCTAACTTTCCCCATTTAGCATAGGCAGGCACTTCTTGTTGAGCATAAGCAATTGTTGGTACATGTAATTGCACAGTAAGAAATACGAGAAAAGTTCCTAGTATTACAAAAAATTTTTGCAAATGTATCCACCTCTCGTACTCTTTTTGCATAAAGTCGTTAAAACAACAAATAATAAGTGCTCCCGAAGTATTCTCAACCTACTTCAGGAGCTGTTTTCGTTATTATTTTTTTGGTTGTTGAGGATTATTATGAATCACTTGATTAAATTCTGCTGAGTATTCTTCACGATCATTTCTTTTATGTGTATCTTCTTTCTTTTTCTTTTTGAAGCTTGTTTTACCTTTCTTAGCCATTATTGACACCTCCAAAATTTAGATTATTACTTTTTATTGGACTGCTGATTTTTCGCATGGTTCGTTTTATTATCTTTATTTTTCGCTTTCGCATCAAATTCTGCAGCGAATTCTTCATTTAGATTGTCATTCGGGTTATTGTTATTGCTATTTGATTGATCGAGGTCTATTTTTTTGTAGGTATCAAAAGGATTATGCGTTCTCATATTCATTGTTTTATTGTTATTTTTGTTGTTTTTATTGGTGTTTCTATTGCCCACGGATATTCACCTCCTAATTGTAATGTGCTCAGGATAGAACGATTTATGCTTTGGGGATTAGGGCAGACATTACCAAAAAAATGTACATCACCAATAAAATTAGTAATGTACATTTTTATTTGTCCTTTAGACAATTGTATATTCAGTTATATTAAGTAATGCACCAACTGCACCTGAAAAACCGTGGTCATTAATAAAGATCGGTGTATGTTTTTTTGTGCGTGTGTAATTAGCAATCACCCGTGCAAGATGATCATTATTGCTTAAGGTTGAGCCGATATACACGATATGTTGGGCATTTTTTTCCTCAGCATATTGAATACTAAGTGTAGTAATAACCTCACCGACAAGCCCTTGTACAGTGGCAATAATATCTTCATCTGGGTGTTTGACAAACTCCGTAATACCGACTTTCCCAAAATTACTAGCAGTCAAATGTCCATCAATAGGTGTATCCATTCCTTGGTAAATATCCCTAACCAGTAAATCAATATCCTCTCGATTGCCCTTAGAAGCCATTTCTCGTATTTCATTATAATCCGTAATTCCTGTTGTAAGCGCTGACAATCCAATCAATGTTCCACCACCAACGCCTGTCCCACCAACACGAATATTCGTATTACCTTCCATATAATGAATCGAAGTACCAGTACCAATGTTCGTAATCATACTACGCTCGAAGAAGTATCCTTCTTTATGCAACAAAAATCGAACGCCCTTCAATGTAGCTTCAAATTCTACTATATAATGAATCGATTTCATTGTTTTAATGACATCCAGTAATTGTTCTGTACGCCCCCCTGTAACACCAATGTCCTCAATATCTGGATGATTAATAATCCAATTCTTTACAGCCAGCAAATCATTTGACGGAAAAGTTGTTAAAATAAGCTCATTATGCTCATCTAAATAAGCAATTTTTGTCAATGTGCCGCCTGCATCAATACCTATAGCCTTTGGCATACCATTCTCCTTTGAAATAACGTACAATCTCTATTTTCTGATGATGAGATATATACTAGATTTTGCTTTTATTCAAGAGGCGTTTAGATGCCAGTTGAATAACGTTCATGTCTCCACAGATGTCACGGATTTTGCAAGGAGTTATTGTGCCAAATCCGACATATTGTATTTAGTACTAAAGCTAATCAACAGCTACAAATGTCTTCTGCGCGAAAGCGAAGCGTCAGCAGCAAATGTCTTCTGCGCGAAAGCGAAGCGTCAGCAGCAAATGTCTTCTGCGCGAAAGCAAAGCGTCAGCTACAATTGTCTTCTGTAGCGAAAGCAAAGCGTCAGCTACAATTGTCTTCTGTAGCGAAAGCAAAGCGTCAGCTACAATTACTCGAAAAATGTAGTTGCATATTTGCTCTTCCTAAACTTTACCGCTGTTGAAATGATTGTGCAATAACTTAGCAAACTTTCATGAAAAAAACGCAAAAAATATCAAATTTTTTCTATTATTCACACGATTATCAACGCATTTTTATAACTTTAACATTATTCTACTAAAAAAACAAAAGAAGTGAAAATGCACTGACATTCAATGCATTTTCACTTCTTTATCAATTAACGAGCTGAATAACCACCATCGATCACGAGTTCAGCACCCGTAATATAAGAAGCTTCATCTGATGCTAAGAATAATATAGCATTTGCAACTTCTTCCGGTTGCCCAAGTCTCCCCATTGGTGTAGCTCGTACTAGCATATTCATTGTTTCTTTTGCTTCGGACAATTTTGCTGTCATTGGCGTTTCAATAACACCAGGGAAGACGGTATTTACACGGATATTGTAAGCGCCTAATTCTGTAGCGGCTGCTCGAGCAATTGCGCGTAATGACCCTTTAGAAGCTGTATAAGCATTTAAGCCCGCACCAATGATTGCTGTATATGAAGACGTATTAACAATTGAGCCTTTTCCAGCTTCTTTCATATGTTTTGAAGTATGTTTAATGCCTAAGAATGGACCAAAAGCATTGATATTATGCATAATCGTCCAATCCGCAAGAGAAATTTGGTCTGGATCTTTTTCAGATGAAATACCTGCATTATTAATTAATATATCAATCCGCCCATACTTATCAGCCACTGCTTTCGTTACTTCTGCCCAGTTGTCATCCGATGAAACATCTAATTTCATTCCCTCAACATTTTCTAGCTCAGAAATTTTTGCTAGGTTTTCTTCGTTGATGTCAGCAGCAATTACCGTAGCCCCTTCTTTCGCAAACAATTTCGCCATAGCTGCGCCCATCCCTGATGCACCACCTGTAATAATTGCAATCTTGTTACTTAAACGTCCCATCAAAAAAACTCCCTCTCTTTACAAATACTATGCCTTAAATAGTATAGCATTAAATAGTTTACCATTAAACTATAGTGTTTTATTTACGCACTTTCCAATAATATGATTTTAAATTGAACAATCTGTTTTATCTTTCGGCACTTTTACGATACGATATACTATAGATGCGTCACCATTTGAACGGAGGAATACAAGTGAAAGATCAAAAAAAACTTTATAAAGAAGCGATGCAAGTTTTAAAGGAAACAAGCCGCACTTTTTATATACCGATTACTTTTTTAAAAAATGATTTAAAATTGTCAGTGGCAGCCGCATATTTAGCAATGCGTGCTATAGATGAAATTGAAGATCATGAAGAGCTTTCAAACGATGTAAAATATGATTTACTAAATGCAACAAGCGAATTATTAAAAGATACATTTAATGCCGAGGCTTATGAAGCATTATTAGCGCCTTATGCAGATCAGCTTCCTGAAGTAGCTCTTCGCTTAGCGGATTGGTTAACATTTTGCCCTGAAGGTTCGCGTAAAATTGTCCAATCTTCAACGAGTGAAATGGCTTATGGAATGGGCAAGTGGGCAAAGGCAAATTGGCAAGTGCATACACGTGAGGATTTAGATGATTATACATACTATGTGGCAGGGCTTGTTGGGACAATGCTGTCCGAGCTTTGGGCGTGGGGTGCAGATATTCAAACTGATCGTGATTTAGCTATTGGCTATGGTCGAGGTCTCCAAGCAGTTAATATTTTACGTAATCAACATGAGGATATGGATGAACGTGGTGTGAGTTTTGTACCAGACGGCTGGACACGTGAGGATTTATTTGCTTACGCGGAGGAAAACCTTGCGAAAGCTGATCTTTATATGAAAGATATTAATAAGCGTACTGTACTATTATTTTGCAGACTTCCACTTGCACTTGCCCATAAAACATTAAAAGCAATGCAAGATGGTCGTGAAAAAATGTCACGTGCAGAGGTTGAGCAAACGGTCGAAGAGGTGCAGGCTGACTAAAACTGTACTTAAACGCAGCCCCCAGTATTGAGGTAATTCTCGTACTGGGGTTCATTGCTTTTATGGTAACAATAGAAAAACAGTTTAACTACCGTCTTCTTTCTCATATCTTTTTGAAATAAAGGAAATGGTCCATCCGATTTTACTGTCACCGTGGCAAATATCTGACAGCAATCCCCTCGACAACCCTGCCCCTATTATAACAATTGGAAATTTGCGCTATGGTAAGACTTGCTGTTTGGCCACTTACGATCGTTTACGTGTTAATACATTTTACTCCCCTTGAATTAACATACTCTTAACGGACCGAACGACACTCCTTCCATCAAAAAAATCCATTTTGTTAACAAAAATGGAATTAATCACAGCTTTCGAACGGGAACTTGAATTTCAAAGGTGATCTCATTTGGTTTATCCGAAATCGTGATATCTAGATGCATGATTTGCAATGCATCACCAGTAATTTCATAGTTGTTTGTTTTAAGATGATGAAGTATTTTTTTTAAACTTTCGCTGCGACTCGACAACAATTCTCCATTGTATCTGATACAGGCAAATAATCCCCCTGGAATCGTCAATTGATATGTATTTGGAATAACTTCCTTATTCTTTGCGACAATAAAAATTGTAGAAGGTTCTTCAAAACGTTCCAATTTAAGATTCGTCTCTTCGATCATAATGCCCAGTCTATTGGTAGCTAGAATAGGTGTCTTATCTGTAAGCATATTCTCTAAATTCAACACACCATAACAGAGTTCAAAGTTATCATTAATTTTCTCATGCAGGGTAAGTAATCGCCTACTTTTCATTTCACGGAATATGACTTTCTGAAGTTCATTTTCTTTTTCCACCTGTTCCAAGTAGGCGATCTTTTCCCTGATATTTTCTTCCATCTCGTTCAATTCTTTCAGATTTGAAACGAGTTCTTCGTGTTTGGTTCTCATAATATCCAATGATTTACTAAAATTACGTTCATTAAGATATTCCTTTATTTCATCTGTAGTCATCCTAAGTTGCCTTAGTTCTTTTATGGTACCTAGAATTTCATATTGGAAAATAGAATAGTATCGATACCCTGAATGAGGATCGATAAATTGTGGCTTGAACAAGTCGATCCGGTCATAGTGGCGTAATGTCTCCGAAGTCACTCCTCGCAGTTTTGCCATTTCACCGATTGTCAGTTTTTCTTTCAATCAGCATACCTCCTACAAAATTTAAGGACTGCTAAAATTTTTATAGTAGGAATTTAAAAACTCACCAAATCTAAAGTTGGCATACATACAACAAACTTCAAAAAACAAGTGATACGTTGTATCCTCAATTATTTTCCTGTCTAATTCAATTCCTGCAAAACCTCTTAGAACCCTTTCACAGGTGGATTCAATTTTCAGCGAGTCCCTAATTCAAAATATGCAGTCTTTTTCGACTATTTGTCAAGTACAATTCCGATCCCCATCTCCGCTAGTAGATAAAAGCCCAAGTAAAGCTTTCAAGTTTTCATGGAAGTTCTTTCAATACTCAGAAGCGCTTCCAAACGGTTAAACAGGTATACTTTACTTCAGTTCAGCAACCATCGTGTTTTGCGTACTATTTTCCTTTTTTGCTAGTCCTCTAGTCTCTTTCTCCTTTAAAACATAGCTGAGCAAATCTAGCATGATGCGAGCCGCTACTTGCTGCGTTATACCGGTAGGATCATAAGGAGGCGCCACTTCGACTAAGTCGAATCCAATCACATCTCCCCGTTTTGCGATACCTTCCAATAATTCGTTTACTTCATCGTAAAGAAGGCCACCTGGGGAAGGAGTACCAGTCCCCGGTGCGATTGATGGATCCAACCCATCAATATCAATCGTCACATAATATCTTTCTCCTGCTGGGATTTGTTCCAGCACTTCTTCAATTCCCATTTTTCTCATTTGGCGTGGAGATAGAATGACGCTACCATAATCTCTTGCAGCATCAACATCCTCTTTTTTACTACTGCTAATACCACGAATACCTAATTGGAATATTTGCTGTACATGATCTAGCTCCGATAAACGGCGGATACAGTTCCCATGGCCATACCGCATTCCTGAGCGGTGATCCGCCCAATCTAGATGCGCATCAATCTGAATAACATGAAATGGACCCAATTCTTCCAGTCCTTTTCCTACTGCAGCCGTGATAGAATGATCTCCACCTAGTACTACTGGCATAGCTCCTTTAGAAACAATTTTGCGGATTGCCTCTTCTGTATTTTCATGACATTGCATTAGGTCTCCATGTACCATATCGACATCGCCGCAATCCACTACTTTCCAATCTGGCCCGAGATACGTAATATCATTTTCGATGTCATACGCACCATCTAATCCAAAACTGTAAAGTGTTGAACCTTCCCTGATTCCCCGTGGTCCCATTCTGGCACCTGATTTCCATTGGGTACCCATGTCATTCGGAACCCCAATAACCGCTACATCGGCATCCAGCTGGTCCAAATCTGAGCAAATCGGATATTTCCCAAACGTACATATCCCTGTAAATGGTAAATTCAAAAATTGTTTCTCATCGCGACTAACCATATTATTTCCCCCTACTATTCTTGATTCTCACGTTATGTACACGGGAGCCCTCCAGTGTATCGTGAGGTGATTAAGATGAATGTTGCATTTTCATCCCATAAGTAATTTGAAACAATTTCAAGTAGTCATCTTTTGATAATTTACGAGAATTTGTAATTGTACATAAATGTTTGAATGCGCCTTCAGCAAGGAATTCGAAATCTTCAGGGTCAACATTATCTAAATCTCGGAATTTCGGAATGCCAATTTTGCTTGCGAGTTCATGTAGCAATACAACACCTTCTTGAGCAATTTCCTCTACTGTCTTCCCTTCCGCTTTCGCGCCAAGCTTCACAGCAACCGTCGCATGTTTTTCCGGATTGGAAGGAATATTATATTCAAATACATGAGAAAGGAAGATGGAATTTGCCACTCCATGTGGTGTGTCATATAGCCCTCCAAGCGGTTCAGCCATTGCATGCACCGCACCCAGGTCGGCGTGCGTAAATGCCATACCTGCAATCAAACTTCCTACAAGCATATTTTGTCTTGCTTCTAAATCGTTGCCGTTTTCTACAGCGAGTGGAAGATACTTAGCAATAATTTCAATAGCATAAAGACTGAGTGCATCAGAAATCGGTTCAGCAATATTGCTCGTATACGCTTCGATTGCATGTGTCAATGCATCCATTCCAGTAGCAGCCGTAATCGATTTAGGCAAAGTTAGGGTCAATTCAGGATCTACTATTGCCAGTTTCGGCGCTAACTTTATATCAAGGATTGCTTCTTTCTGTTTCGTGATTGTATCTGTGATGACAGATCCCGTCGTCACCTCACTACCTGTACCCGATGTGGTAGGGATACAAATAAGAGGTGTAATATCGCGCTCCAGCAGATTGAAACCATAGCGATCTTTAAGCTCCCCTTCATGTGTGAAAAGTACCCCAATTGCTTTAGCAGTGTCCATTGAACTTCCACCACCAAGGCCCAATAACAAGTCGATATTTTCGTCTTTGAATTTTTCGTAGGCTTTTACGCAGTCTACATCTTTCGGATTCGGAGTAATTTCATCATAAACAAGGAAAGAAACCCCTTCTTGTTCCAATGAATCTGTTACCCTTTTTAAAATCCCCGTTTGTGCCAGCCCTTTATCCGTAATGATTAGTACTTTATTGCCGCCCAACTCTTTCGCTCTTTTCCCTACATTGTTTACTGTCCCGTTACCAAACTCAATAGAAGTCGGTAAATTGAAATTGAAATCCCAAATCATTCATCATTTCCCCTTTCCTTTTTTCATGACCTTACGTCAGCGAACTTCTTTCACGAGATGTTAATTTTCAAACCAATTCGTCGGACTAACTTCTAAATTGATATTTATTTGCTTCACTTCCGAAAATTCATCCAAACCGAACGTGCCTAACCCACGACCGAGTCCACTTTGCTTATATCCTCCCCATGGAGCTTCGTTGTAAGCAAGATTGTATGCATTAATTGAAGTAATACCTGCTCTAATTTTTTTAATAACGCGTAAAGCTTTAGCCCCATCTTGAGAGAACACGCCAGCTGCAAGACCGTACGGCGTATCATTTGCGAGCTCGATCGCCTCCGCTTCATCTTTGAACTTTTGGACAACTAGCACAGGGCCGAATATTTCTTCTTGAACAATTCTCATGTCAGGCGTTGTATCTACAAAGATTGTCGGCTCAACAAAACAGCCATGCTCAAGCCCACCACTTGTAATCCGTTTACCGCCACAAACTAATTTTGCTCCTTCATCGATGCCGATTTGAATATAATCTAGCACTGAGTTCATATGATCTTCCCCGACAAGGGCACCCATTTGAGTCGACGGATCATCACCACGACCTACACGAATTTTTTTCGCTTTACTAATCAGGCTTTCAACGAACTTGTCATGAATGCTTTCTTCAAGAAGTAAACGTGAACCTGAATTACATACTTGGCCCGCATTCACAAATATTCCATAAAGCGCATAATCGACTGCTGTTTCGAAATCTGCGTCAGCGAAGACGATATTCGGCGATTTACCACCTAATTCGAGTGCAACTTTTTTAATATTTCCTGATGCTGCTTTCATGATTGATCTGCCTACCGTTGTACTGCCAGTAAAGGAAACCATATCGACTTTTTCACTTTCAGCCAATTCATTTCCGACAGTTGAACCTCCTCCAGTCACCAAATTCGCAACGCCCGCTGGAATCCCTACTTCTTCAAGAATTTCGAAGAGCTTGAAAGTGGTAATTGGCGTCAACTCCGCTGGCTTGAACACAATCGTATTTCCTGCTGCAAGAGCAGGCGCAATTTTCCAAGCTCCTGTCAATAATGGGAAATTCCAAGGCGCAATCAAACCACATACGCCTACAGGCTCACGGACAACAAGCGCCTGTACTGGATCGGCAACTGGATATGTTTGACCGCTTGGTTTTGTGACAAGGCCACCATAATAACGGAAGCAATTCACAGCATCCCCAATATCGAACTCTGCTTCTTTAAGGGGCTTTCCTGTATTCAACATTTCAAGTTCACTCAGCTCTGATGCTTTTTCCTCAAGTTTATCTGCAATTTTGAATAAATAGGAGGCTCTTTCGGAAGCAGGCAAGTTTGACCAAATTCCTGAATCAAATGCATTTCGCGCTGCTTCAATGGCATTTCGCGTTTCTTCTACACTTGCTCTCGGAGCCTCTGCAATCACTTCGTTATTCGCTGGATTGATAATATTACGTTTTTCCATGTTCACAGAATCCGACCATTTACCATTAATAAACATTTTCAAATCTAACATTTTCAAGTTTAGCATTCTAAAAACCCCCTAATTTATTATCCATATTTTATTAAATTCATATTTAGCCTCACCTATAAGTGGGAGGAATTACATGACGTCTCTGTTCCGATTAACTGTCAAAGAACTACATTCCCCAAAATAATCGTTTCGTCATATCATTTTCAAAGTTTACGATCTTTCTTTTTTCCAAAAAAGCTGTACCCATTTTCCAAATTCAGCCTTTTCGAATCGCCTCACCCCTTTCAATTGCCTATCCTACCTGCAAAATAACACGAGAATCATTCCATGTAAGCCTTTACATTTTTATGTCTTCTATAAGAACATTTTCAGGAATAATCTCCTTATCGAAACTGAATTCAGGCAATCCCTGTCTGAAAAACTTTGTCATATAAATTAGATACCCCATGCCAATTGCCATCCAGATGCCTCCAAGAATCATTGCATCCAACTCTAAGTGAGACCATAGCCAAAGCGTAAATCCTGCTCCAATTAGTGGCATAACCAGATAACGCATGTATTCGGTGATAGTAGAGCGCTTACGATTCCGAATAAAATAATGTGCGATAACAGACAAATTAACTGAAGCAAACGCAATTAGCGCCCCAAAATTAATAAACTTAATGACTTGGTCGAGTGTCAGCACAATACCGAGCAATGAAATGAAACCGATTACAATAATTCCTGTTGACGGTGTTTTATAACGTGAATGGATATGCCCAAACACTTTTTTAGGCAGTACAGAATCTCGCCCCATTGCATACAGTACACGGGATGCGCTTGTAGTCGCAGCAACACCGGAAGAGAAATTCCCTAAAATTACTGCTGTCACAAATAAAGATTGGAACAAATTCCCTCCGACCATATAGACAACTTCCATAGCTGCAGAATCAATGCTTTCAAAAGAAAAGCCCGGGTGAACCAATTGTGCCAAATAGGCTGATCCGATATAGAGGACACCCATGATCAGCAACATGACGATAATCGCTCTTGGTATTGTTTTTTCAGGATTAATTGTTTCTTCAGACAACGTAGTAAGGGAGTCGAAGCCAAGAAAACTGAAACAAAGAATGGACGCTCCTGCTAAAATTACAGGCAAATCGACGTCTGCATTGAACAAAGGTTGCATTGAGAAAAGTGTACCTGCCCCTTCACCTGCCAATAAACTTTTGATGGTCAAAATCCAGAAAATGCAAACAAAAACGACTTGAGCAATAACAAAAATCTTACCCGTAGATGCGGTGAACTTAACACCCAAGATGCTAGGTATTACAATAGTTGCAGTTAAGAGGATAATCCACAGGGCGTGAGGGACTCCTGGAAAAACTGCATGTAAAAAAACAGTAGACATTAAACAAGTGACCATTGGCGTCAACATATAATCCAACATGATTGTCCAACCAATCAGAAATCCAAGTTGTGGATTAATTGATTTTTGTGTAAATGTATAAGCCGAGCCGGCGATTGGAAATGCTTTTGCCATCTTTCCATAACTAAATGCGGTAAACATGATTGCGAGAAATGCAATGATATACGCCCCCATGATGACACCTTGGGAAGTGACGGTTGCGATTCCATAAGTATTGAAGAATACCATTGGGTTATTCCATGCAATCCCTAAAAATACAACTTGAGACAAAGTCAGTGTTCGCATTAATGTTTGTCGTTCTATAATAACTCCCCCATCCGTTGGCATAATTCGAATCTTCTGAAGATTCTTTTTATTAATAATGAATATAAAGGTTTTTGTTACACAAAGGTCAATAGCTAGATTAAGATTATCTTAAATGTAAATATCAGACATATTAATACTACAAAATGCATCTGTTTGGATGGCTGTATGTAAGGTTTCTAGCGAGGGAAAGCTACTTATTCGACGAAGGTTTTACTATCAAACTCTCCAAAAAATTCTTTATAATGAAATGCTCCCTTTTAAGTAGATAGTGACAGACGTTTCACTTTCCCTACTCAAAATAATTACTGAATGAAAAAAACACTCCCCCTTAGATAAACAGATTTTTAATCTGTCTACCTTAGGAGGAGTACCTCACTCATTGACTGAGTTTCTTTGCTTATACGCTATCAATAAGGTTAACGATAATTTCATAACTAAAATAGATGGAAAGCATCGTTAACAACATAAACACTACCTTTTCAGCTTTACTACCCGTTTTTGTCGTAAGTGGTAAACGTACCGAAATGGATACTGGGAAAAACAGCTTTACGCCCTTCTTCGTCCCCATATCAAGGAAAATATGACTTGCCATTCCTAATAATATACCTATTGAAATGGATTCGTAAGGTATAAATGTATGTAGTAGCATCACAACTAGAAATAAAAAAAGCACACTATGTGTAAAAGAACGATGTCCAAACAGCGTATTGACAGTTTTTGAAATGATGGGAAACTTCCTCCCGATTTTGCTACCACCATGGCAAATATCTGGAAGTAATGCACCGATAACGCCTGCTCCTACTAAAACAAGCGGATTATCATTAGAAACTTGTGCAAAGGCAAGGCTTGCAGTGATGCCTCCAATAATATGTGTATTCCCTTGCAAAATTACTTCCACTCCTTATATCTCTATTTTTACCTTTCTTAATTTAACACATCCCACCTTAAAAGGGAACATATATTCCGAACACACACTCCCTTTTTCACCATCAAATATTCATATCAACAAAATATCAGAAACATTTCAGGTTCTTATTGTATATGTAGGATGATTAACGATAAAAATGAGTACTGGAGGTTATTTATGAAAGCGATCAAAGGAATTTTGTTTATCATACTCACGATGAGTAGTAGTGCTTTACTATGGTATTTTGCTACACCTATAGAGCCTATACATGCCGTTAACAGGCTTAGTCACATCATCGGAGGTTTGGCCATTACAGGCTTCTTTCTTGTCTTTTTATTAGCAACAAGAATGAAAATCCTTGAGCACTGGTTCCATGGTCTAGAGCGTCTATATTTTCTTCATAAATGGTTAGCCATTTTTTCATTAGGATTAGTGATTTTACACGGGCAATTACAAGATATGGTGCCTGATTGGGATGAAGCACAAGAAACCCCGCTCAGCGAATTTGCCAAGGAGTTAGGGGAGCTAGGACAATATGGCTTTATTGCCCTTATCTTAATAGCGCTTTTTGCTAAATTTCTAAAATATGAACACTGGCGGATCGTACATCGGCTATTTCTTATTCCTTATGCATTCGGTATTTATCATGCCTATTTTTCAAGTAGATACGATTTATTCCAGCCTACATCTTTAGGAATTTTCACCGCACTCACAGCGACTATTGGATTTATGTCGGCATTGTATATGCTGACGATGTATCAGGATATGTACTTTAACTATAAAGGCAAAATTACGGGCATTAATAAATTGGGCTCCAATGTAATTCAATTGGAGCTAACACTTGATAAAAAAATCCCCTATCGACATGGACAATTTATTTTTATTAAGATTTTTCAAGATGGCTTAGAAAAGGCACCTCATCCCTTTTCTATTTCAGGTAGTGATGGAAAAAAAGTATTTATCACCATAAAAGGGCTTGGTGATTTCACAAAGAAAGTATTTCATTCAATTCAACTGAATACACCAGTCGCACTTGATGGTCCATATGGTCATTTAAACTTTGAAAAAAGGACACAACAACAAGTTTGGATAGCAGGTGGCATAGGCATCACCCCTTTTTTATCCTATTTGCAATCTCATCCCGTCGATCGTAACATTGAATTATTTTACACTTATCATGGTCAAGACAATGCGATCTATCAAGAATTTTTACAGGAGTATGCAAAAACTAACCAATATTTTAGCGTGAACTTTATTGATACCACCCAAATGGACAGGCTTTCATTTGAAAATTTTTCGGTGCCAGCAAAGACAAGCATTTTTATGTGTGGCCCAGAAAAAATGGTGAAACGTTTTGCCAAGCAATTGAAGTCCTTCAATACAGGTGCGGACATCGAATATGAAGCCTTTAAAATTAGATGAAGAATTTAATTTTAAAGATTTAAGAGAACCCCTGAATTCAAGAATCTTTAATTCAAGCAATTTACTTGGAATATTGAAAAGTTTATCGTATAGTAAAATCTCATCATATACAAAGGAGATTTTTCACGATGACTATAACAAAAAGTTATTTAAATAAAGTTATGCACGAACGTAAATCTGTTCGTAAATATGAGGAAAACTATAAAATCCCACAAGCAGAATTAGAAGAATTACTTGTAGAGGCAACAACAGCTCCATCATCAAGCAATTTACAGCCTTGGCGCTTTTTAGTGATCCAAGATGAGGCAGTAAAAAAAGAATTACGTTCAATTGCTAATAACCAGGAGCAAGTGGAAACTGCCTCTGCCATCATTGCGGTTTTAGGCGATACTGCCATGTACAAAAATGTAGAGGAAGTCTACACAAAAAATTTCGAACTTGGCTATATGGATGAAGCAACAAAAAATATGATGATTGAAAATTCATTAAAGCTTTATTCAAACCTTCCTAAAGAAGTTTTAAAAAATATAGCTACATTTGATGCAGGCTTAATTTCTATGCAAATCATGCTTTTAGCAAAGGATATGGGCTATGATACAGTAACAATGGGTGGCTTCAATAAAGAGGCTTTTGCGCAACGCTTTGAATTAACAGATCATCTAGTGCCAATCGTCTTAATTGCCATCGGAAAAGCTGCAGTACCCGCTCACGGCTCATCTCGTTTAGCACTAAATAACATTGCAAAATTTATTTAATCGAAAGATAGAAATTGTACAAAATATTTTCTTTTAGAATAAATATGATACACTAAATATAGAATAAAAAAGACTGGATGCGTCAACATCCAGTCAAAACAGCAACAATCATGCCGCACCATAGCGGCTGACCAAGTTAAAGTTATAGCAATAGTCACCTTACTTAGCCGGCAGGGTGGCTATTTCTTTTTATTTTGTGAGACAATAATGCTAAGCATCAGTGTAAGTACTGCAATTAGCAAAAGGCTACACTGTACAATCAAACTGAATGCTTCAAATACTGTCATCCGCCTCACCCCCTTTCAAAAGGGAGTTCAGCCGCCACCTGCATTATGAATTGTTGCTATTGTTAGTCTAACAATTTTATGAAATATATTCTATGGAAAATCCTCAAAAAAACCAATTTCACCTTGGGCATCATGAACATGAATCCCGGTTTACGTAATTAACCTAAAACAACACGCACAAGTACCTCTGTACATTAATTTAAGCCTGCAAATTAGCTAACGACTCTTTCAAGAGCTGTAATTCAGACAGTGACAATGTAACGCCCTTTCCCATCTTTGTATGATCCTCCGACCAATCTCTAATATCGTATTTCGGTTCACGACCATTCCAGCTAATTAAATTCAATTCTTTTTTCCAGCCTTTATTACCTTCCGATAATACCGCAATTGTTTCAATAATTTCGTATTTAAGTTCTGCCATATACATTCCTCCTTATAGTATCTGTAATAAGAACTATATCTTGAAATAATAGGATTATCAAACGTGACAACACTTGAAATAATTGCACTTTCTAAGAAACGTGAAATCTGTATTCAATGTTCTTCCGTTATATGATCAGGTGTGTTGATTATTCCTTTTTTATCCATCCTAATTAATTTGAAGGCGCTGATTTCCGCTACAGGCTACTCCCTTTCCTGCGGGCGTGCGTCGAGTAGCCCTACGCTACAATCAGTTGAAAATAGGAATATATTCCAAAATAGCAACAAAAAAGGATCATCACCATAACGTGTGGTTGATTTCCGTTCCGACTGGGCGCTTTCCTGGGGGCGTCCGATGAGCCGCTTCACTCGCGTTGCTCGCTCCAGGGTCTCATCTGTGACGCTAATCCCCAAGGAGTCGCCCAGTCTCCACTCCAATCAACTAATATACAAAGCATACGTCTTAACAAATGTCATCCACAACTTTTGGTGATGAGCCACAAAAAATCTTTTTGCTCAATAATAAACCTATTTTTTCCTAAGCAACACGACTGTTCTATTATCAAATTAATTCTTCAATCCGTGTACCTTCCTTGGCTCCCATAACGTCGTATATCCGTTCATTATTGAATAATCATATAAATCCACAAGCTTTTTATTTTCATATGTACTAAAATAAGTTGGTTCTCTCACAATTGACACTAAATTGTGATTTCTTTTGAGCATCGACTCTAAATAAAAACGAGCCGTGATTTTGTCGCTTTTTTGTAAATTACAATCATTACATGCCAACACTAAATTCCATAAATTATCATTTTGAACAAAACTCCACGGAATGAAGTGGTCGACGTGTGTTTTTCGACGATTAGTTGATAAATCACAGTTACAATAGAAACATCGATTTTGTTCAAATTGGGTAAGAACTTTGTAAAATGTCTCTAAAGAACTACGCTTTGATATTACCTCTATTTTTGAGAGTAAAGCCATTGTACTTGTGGCTTCATTCACTTTTTCAAGATATTTGCCTAAATGATAATTTGTTAGATTTATTAAAATTCGTTGATACTTTTTCATGAATTGATAGACAGGTTTGTTGAAACGAAAATGTGCTTGTTTGATGTCAAATTCATAGAATATCCCCGCTGTATCTCCGTAAAATGCGCCGATTACGTTTTGCTTGCAGTCACGTTTCACTTCATTGACGATTTTTAGTTGCAAAGAATCTATAAGTTGATCGAATTGCCATTCGGAAGGAATAGCGTTGTCATTTGCATATTTTTGCAAAATGGTTTGGGCTCTGGCAGGTTTATTTTTATTATGCGACTGCGCTAGATTATGATGGATTACTAAATTCCAATAAATATTGGTGAACGAATAAAATATTTGATTGTAGCTAAGTCCTAGCTTATCGTCTACATTGTATAAATTTTCGAGTAATGCTTTGAAAAACACATACTTATAAGAAGTTGACACTGATGAACGATAGTAAAAATTATTCAGATGTTGCCAAATCTGATGTTCAGTTACATATTGTTCACGTATTTCACCAACCTTTAAATCATGAGACATACTCTTCTTACTCCCTCACTTCAATTAAATAAATACCTTGAGAAAATCCTCCGCGTTGTTTTTTCTTCTGTGTTCGTATCTGTTCCAACTGTTCATAGGATACACCGTACATATGTATAGCTGCATGGACTAATTCCAAAATATCCGCAAGTTCCTCAACGGCCTCTTTTTGACAAGCTGCCTCGAAAAATTCTAATGCCTCCTCTTGCATTTTCACTTTTATTTCTTTTAAGTGTTCGCTGGAATCTAACATCCTTATACTACATGTTTTTCCCCCTGCTTCAATTACTTGTGGAATCAAATCACGTACTAATTTATTGTATACAGGCATTTTTACTGCCTCCTCTTAATATAAGATTATATCCCGTATTTCTACCGAATCGTTTGAATAAGTTGTTTCTTTCTTGCTCTGGATATTTGTCTACAGTAAAAACTAATCACTTTCAATATAAACAACCTTCTCCCTAATCTTTCATCTCACGTAAACGGACAAAATTCAAAAATGATTCTTCAAAACTATTATACCAATATTTCCAAGGATATTTTTTTCATTTTTTTATTATTATTCAAATATTTATCATCAAAAGATTATTTTTAAAAAATATCCCAGGACTAATGTTCGATTTCAATTAAAATTTACATTCAAACTATTCTAGATTTAACACTTTTGACTTGTTATGATAAGGAGGAATTTTTTTGAAAGGAGGTTTTCAAATGAGCTATGAGGCTACTGAGTATAATGAGGCAATCTCTGATTTGTTTATAGCCATTTTTTTGTTATCTCTTCTTGTCTTAGCATTAGCAGGCTATATTTTTAACGCACTAATTTATTATAAGGCTTCTGAAAAAAATGGCTTTAGTGATTTAGCTTATATTGCTTGGATTCCAATTGTAAACATCTATAGTCTTTTCCTTTTGACTGCCAGTGGCGATGATGATAAAGCAATACGTGCAGCAGCGTTAAAGCCTACCCTGATTTTTACGGGATTAATATTATTTTTATTTCTCATCCCTTTAATAGGCCTTATTACACTCCCTATCATGTTTTGTTTATGGATTTATTATTCTTATCGCTTAATGTATCGCTGGTCTGGTGATACAGGTAAAGCCGTACTTTACACTGTTTTATCGGTGATCACAGGCGGATTATTCCATGCTATTTATGGCTTAATGCATATGAATCAACCTTTCAAAGCGTAGCCTAAAGTATCAATTTCACCTTAGCGTAAGTGCTGCTGACGCTTCGTTAACAATTTGCTTACGCTACTTGCTGAATGAAGATAAAATACATCGCAAAACCTCTTCACGTCTATCTAAGACTGTGAAGAGGTTTTTCACTTCATAAATGTTGGATGTATATTTTTGTATTTTGCAATATCACCATTTCAAATATTGGGAGGTGATTTGGCTTAGCTCCTGTGATGTCTATCTATTTCTAAAGATTAAGTTGAACCACACATTCTTAACCGATTTAATGCATATGATGTACTCTTCCATATGTTCATTTCAATATTGCTTGAATCCAAAGTAAAAATCAAAAAATTGTATAAAATGATTCTTCACCACTAGTTTTCCATTAATTCCATTTTATTTTTGCAAATCAATCAATTTTTTATCAAAAATTTATTATCAAAACAGCATATATCCTCAACTAAAATAGTACAAATGTATTGTTACCACTAAATACCGGATATTTTTCACTATAGATTTAACACTATAGTATTGTTATTATTATGAAGTATTTTTTAGAAAGGAGGTTTTCTTATGTACGATTCTTATAGTAGCAATGATCTCGATGCGGCTTTAGGTGGTTTGTTTCTTATTATTATGTTAATTTGCATCGTGGTGGGTATTGTAGGCTATGTTATTAGCTCTCTTATATATTATAATGCATCTAAAACAAATGGCTTTAGTGATGTAGCTTATATTGCTTGGATTCCTATTATTAACGTTTATAGCCTATTTTTATTAACTGCTACGGGTGATGATGATGCAACAGTTCGTGCAAACGCCAAAAAGAATGTTTTAATTTATGCTGGATTACTACTTGTTTCATTTATTCCGTTTATTGGTATAATTGCTTCTTTTGGTCTTATTGGCTATGCTTTGTATTTCATGTATCGACTCTTTTATCGTTGGTCAGGTGAAACCGGAAGAGCAGTACTTTATATTATTTTAACGGTTATTACTTTCGGGTTATTCTATTGTATCTATGGCTTAATGAGAATGAATAAACCATTCGTTGCATAATTACTGATGCACCTATAAAGTGAAATTTTAGTCAGTGGGGGTTCTTCATCCCCACTGATTATTAGTTTTCACCCTTCTTTGCTTTCGCTGCATTTTGAGGTGGGAGTTTTATACCTGGCGCTTCGCTTTCGGTACAGATCCATTACTGCCAGTTAGTAACGGATTTAAGACTTCCAGGACCTACGCCTATTCAAAAAAAGCTCAGCTTCCCCCTACGCCTCTACCTCGACAAGTGTATTAATATCGTCCTTCTTTGCCGCAACTAAATGATTGGTTGCAAGGCTTACTACAATAGCTACTGCAAAGTTAATAATAACAGCAATCATTCCTGTGCTGATGTCATTAATTACATGTGGGATATTCGGGAAAAAGTCAATTAGTTTATGTGATGTTATGGCACCATAAAATACGATTCCTACACCTGTTAAAATTCCTGCCATCGCACCGATTTTGTTAAGAATGCGATTTTTATAAAAACTACATAGGAGTGCTGGAACAAGTTGTGTTATTAAGCTGTATGACATAATGTTTAAGATTGCTAATGCATCCCCTCCAGTAATCGTGAAGATAAATGCAACTAATATTATAGCAACCACAAATATTTTTGAAGCAAATAACTGTTGGCGATCTGTTGCCTTTGGTTTCACAAGCTTGTAAAATCCAGTCATTAATCCAATTGAAGCAGACATTAACATAACAGATGCGGGTACTAAAGCAGTTAATAATCCTGCAGCACCGACAACGCCTACTATCCAAGGATCAAATGTTTGAATCGTTAATCGGAGTAATGATAAATCTCCTTCAGCCCCTTGTAATCCTGGAATCTCTACGATGGCTGCAAAACCAATGAAAAATGCGAATAAGAGTAATAGAGTATATAAAGGTAAGGTAATGGCATTTTTCTTCAATGCTTTTGCACTCTTAGATGATAATAATACTGAAAAGGAGTTTGGTAATAAATAGAATCCGAACGCATTTAATATAATGGTTGAGACAAACCAAGAAATACTTAATCCAGAACTAGCGAGAGTTAAACTTTCCGGTTTTATTTTTTCCACAGCTTCAAATAGAGGTTGTACGCCTCCAAAATAATGGTAGGGAATATAAATTCCTAAAAATACAATGACGCCTAATATCATGATATCCTTTAATACAGCTGTCCAAGCAGAGCCATGGATACCTGAAATGGTAACATAAATTGTAATAATTATGGCACCAATAGTACTAGCCATAATTGGGCTAATCCCTCCATAGGAAGCCTCCGAAACAATAATACCTAACCCTTTTAATTGTATAACTATATATGGAATCAAAGCGATAGCACCCAAAAACGATACAACTAATCCTAATATCGGACTTTTATAGTGAGAAGCAAAATATTCTGGTTGAGAAATAATATGGTGATCTTTTGAATAGTTCCATATCTTTGGTGCAATCCAATAAGATAAAACATATGCTAAACAAATATATGCAGGTACATAAAAAGCAGCGGCCCCATTCGAATAAGCCCAACCACTACCACCAAGGAATGTAAAAGTAGTATAAACTTCTCCTGCAATTAGTAGGAATATGAATAATGTACCAAAACCCTTATTACCAACAGCAAATTCATCGACATTCATTTTTTTTCCATGTGTTGCTCGGATACCAAGGAAAAGAGCAATCAATGCAAATGCAAAGATAATCAGTAACGCTATATTCATTATTCATCGCCCCCTTGGTTTTCAGGATCCAATTTATACACAATCGTTAACACTAATGATGATAAAATCATCCATAAGATAATCCAGAACAGGAGAAACGGTAAACCAAAAATATAAGGCTCTATTTTATTTGCAAAGGGCAAACACAAGCACATTCCAATAAACGGTATCAACAATAACAGTTTAATGTTTTTCATATATGCCTCCATGGAATTTCTTTTTTATCTTACAAAAGAGTAGCGCAACCCTCAGCTTACCGAGAATAAGCCTGGAAATTTGGAGTTCAAATACGGATTCATAATGTATAAATGTCTTTTCTACGGATACGATCTTTATAAGTTGTTGCAGCCCCATTTTTACGATTTTCGCGAAGATCTTCAAGAGATAGTTCAGCTGTAACAACTGTACTTGATTTACTTGTAGTTTCTGCAATTACGCCATTTTTTGTCCAAGGTAAGTCAGCAGGTCCTATAATAGCGGTAGTCCCAAATCCATTTTGAATAGGTCCTTGGATTTCGCCAATCGTAGGGCAATGAACGACATAGAGTTGGTTTTCAATACTTCGTGCATGAGCACAATGACGAACTCTCCAGAAACCATATTCAGAGAACGTATAGGAAGGGCAAAAGATAATATCGGCACCTTTTTGACTATATATATGGGCAATTTCTGGGATCTCTATTTCATAGCATATGGCAATACCAAAAGTTACTGGTCCAATTTTGAAAACTTCTAATTCATCCCCCTCTCTAGTGTTCCAAGCAGATTCAGCAGGGAAAATATGTGTCTTCCGATGTTTTAATACATTGCCATTACCATCAAAGATATAAGTCGTATTGTAATTTCCTTTATTGGTGGGTTCAATTGTAGAACCTGCAATAATAATCTGTCTTCTTTTCTGTGAAAGATTATTAAAAAATTCAAGGTAGTCATCTAAAAAGAAACCTAGTTTCTCATTATCTTTTTCTGTGAATTGATTGTAATTGTTATAAGTTGTTAGTAAAGACATCGTGAATAACTCTGGTAAGAGCACATAATCACTTGTAAGTGGCACATCATTGAATGCATGTAAAATTCGATCTTTAAAGGTAGAGAAATGATCAACTTTTTGCAATTCAAATTGACAGCTTGAAATTTTTATTGTCATAAGAACCCCTTCATCACTATATTTTCGTTTTAGAGCGTTCGAAAAGAATATCACCATCTAGTATTGTTAATTCGACTTGAATATCTTTTAAATCTTGTGGAAGGGTTTTCAAAATACTTCGATCAAGTACAATCATATCTGCTAATTTACCGGGTTCTAAACTACCCTTTATATCCTCTTCAAAACTTGCATATGCACCGTTATAGGTATAAAGACGAATGGCTTCAAGAACATCTATTTTTTGCTTTTCACCAAATGAAGTTCCATTGGCAGTGAGTCGATTAACCGCTTCGTGAATTCCAACAAATGGATTATGCGTTGTAACTGGTGAGTCTGAGCCCGCAGCAGCAATAATTCCTTGATCAATAAAGTCTCGTGCAGGGTACATAAAGTCCGTACGTTCACCGTAGTTCGTTAAATAACTTTCACCAAATTCATATGGGAATGGTGGATTAGGTATTGGAATCATCTTTAACTCTTTCATTCGTTGCTGTAAATCAGGGCTTGAAATTCCAGCGTGTTCAATACGATGTCGATGATTTTCACGAGGATTTTCTTTTAAAGCGCGTTCTACAACATTCAAATACGCTTCAATTGCTTGATCACCTTGTGCATGTACAGTAATTTGATAGCCTAATTCATGTGCTTTACCAAGTACTTCATAAATTTCATCCTCGGTGTAGTATAAAATTCCATGATCGTCGGGATTACTTGTATAACCTTCACGGGTAGCAATAGTCGGACCAGTACTACTACCATCTGTAAACAATTTAGCAGGACCCACTTTAAAAAATTCATTTCCAGTTCCAGTTATTACCCCAGATTCCATCATATTTAATGTGAACTGCTTACAGTCACTTATACTAGCAATCATCGCATAGACACGAATTTTCAAGTCTCCTTTTTGGGAGGCTAATTGTAACATTCGGTAATTTTCTTTTGAAAATGTTCCAGCTTCATGAACACTTGTAATGCCAACTTTTAAGAAATGTTGCTGCGCGATTTGAATGGCTTGATAAACTTCTTCATTTGAAAAAGTTGCTATCTCATTAAACTGCATATAAGCATTTTCGATCAATCGTCCAGTTAGTTGACCTTTTGCATCTCTTTCAATTAAACCTCCTTGAGGATCAGGTGTGGTTTCGTCAATATCTGATAGACGTAAAGCAACTGAATTTACAATCCCGATATGACCGCAAGTACGGGTAATGGCAATCGGGTGGTCGATTGTAATGTTGTCCAATTCTTCAAGAGTAGGATATCGTTTTTCCTTAACAGTTTGTTCATTGAAACCCCAAGCACGAATCCACTGACCTTTTGGTGTAGTAGCAGCTTTGTCTTTTAAAGCAGTCAAAATTGCATCTATGGAGTCCAACCCGGGCTCTTTACAGCTGATACTGAGTTGAAAAGTACCATACATGACCAGATGTAAGTGAGCATCAATAATTCCAGGTAGAATGGACTTTCCTTCCAAGTCAATTACTTGTGTAGAATCACCAATTAAATCTTTAATCTCCTCATTCGAACCAACTGCTACTATTTTGTTATCAGAAATCGCTAGAGCCTCTCGGATAGAATCTTGTCCATCTACAGTAATTACTTCACCATTTAAAAAAGCAATATTAGCTTTCATATAGATCCTCCTCATTATATAAATTGAATATTCGGAAAATATTAATTATGTTGTTCTATTCATTTATTTTACTAAAAATAGATTGTCTTTTATTTTTACAAAAGGTAATTAATTTTACTTTTTTTTAGACAAAAGGTTAAAAGGGTTATTTCTACGTAACTATAAAACAGCCTAATTAAGTTATATAAATGCTTTACATAGCAAATACCACCACTTTTTTGAAAAAGAAGTAGATAACAGTAAAAATATGCTATATTATAGTTAGAAAATTTAGAATTTCCGACTTTAAATGACAAAGGGGTTTGATAATTGTGTATGAAAATATTTTAAGACACCCAGGACCTACACCTATTCCGAAAAAGGTCCAGCTTGCGATGAATCAAGATATTATTAGTCATCGCAGCAATGAATTTGTGGATCTTTACCGTGAAACAATCGAATTAGTGAAACCTATTTTCGGGACAAAACAGGACATTTTACTACTTCCCTCAGGTGGTACAGCTGCTTTAGAGGCTGCAGCTGTTAATACTGTTTCTGCTGGTGAAGATGTTGTTGTAATCACTGTTGGGGCGTTCGGAGACTATTTCGTTTCGATTTGTGAGAAATATGGCTTTCATGTACATAAGCTTGAAAAGGAATGGGGGCAAGCATGCACAGCCCATGAGCTTCGAGAATTTTTGCAGCCGTTAAAAGATATTAAAGCTGTCTTTGTAACATACAATGAAACTTCGACTGGTATCTTAAACCCAATTGCTGAAATAGCACAAGTTGTTCGTGAGGAAACGGGTGCATTATGTGTTGTCGATGGTGTAAGTTGCATTGGTGGAGCTCCTGCTGAAATGGATGCTTGGGGAATCGATATTCTTGTTACAGGCTCTCAAAAGGCATTGATGCTACCTCCTGGACTTTCTCTTGTCAGCGTCAGTGACAGAGCTTGGAAAGTCATTGAAGAAAATAAAGCACCGTCCTATTATTTAAATTTATTAAGCTATCGTAGCTGGGCAGAACAAGGGATGACCCCCAATACGCCTACGATCACACTAATAAACGGTCTTCATGAGGTATGTAAGCTTATAGAGGAAGAGGGAGGCTTTGAAAAAACAATTACCCGCCATGAATTAATGAAAAACATGGTGCGAAATGCTATGAATGCACTTCATATTGAACTTCTTACTACTGATGAGCATGCTTCTCCAACCATTACAGCAATTATGGCACCTAAAGGCATTGCACTTGGCGATTTCTTGTCACATTTAAAGCAGCACTATCATTTAGATTTCGCAGGAGGACTCGGTCATTTACAAGGTAAAATTTTCAGATTCGGTCATATGGGCTATTGTTTCCCAAGTGATGTGTTACAGGCCGTTTCTTTAATGGAAGCAGCACTTCAAGACTTTGCTTACGACTTTGAACCAGGTGCAGGTGTGCGGGCAGCACAAGAAGTATTTATAACCGCTCAGCGAAAACAATGCCACGATAAAGTAAAACTTTAATCAGTGTGGTATTCTGTATCTCCACCGATGATTTGTCTTAACCAATCGGGCTTATATGGGTAGTTATTCTCCATTTTACTGTTTGCTAATGTGGGATAAAGATTTAAACCTCCAAATCTATGCATTGATTTGGAGGTTTGTTTATTTAAGTTAATTTAATCCCTTTATTTCAATGGGTCTGAAACAAACTTATCGTATGGTTTTTTATATTGAGGAAAAAAGATGTTAATAGTTCATAAAAGTCATTTAAGTAATGTGAGAGTTGTTGCGATTGCATTGTCAATAAATGATTTTTGTGGTTGAGATTTCATCATGACCGTTAATCCAATTAACGCCACAATTAGAGCCTGTGCTATAGACTTTGCATCTGTGCCTTCCTCTAACTCACCCGATCGGATTCCTCGTTCAATTGTCTCCTGAAAAATGACGGCTAGATAAAGTTGATGTTCTCTCGTTAAGATTTCAAATCTCTCATCATGAGGAGCTAGTTCAACCATTGTATTGATGCAAAAACAGCCGTTACTAATATCTTTCGTATATTCAGCAGCAATCACTTCTTCAAAAAAAATAGCAAATGCCTGTTTTACAGAGGTATGACCTTGAAGTCTAGCTCGTATATCAGCTGCACGAGATGTCGTATATCTACGAAGTGCTGCTTCGAATAGTTCCTTTTTATCTCCAAAGGTTGAATAAATACTCGGACGTTGAATCCCCATTCTAGCAGTGAGATCACTTAAAGATGTAGCTTCATAGCCCTTCTCCCAAAATAACTGCATGGCAGCCTCTAAAACTTTTTCCTCATCAAATTCACGGGTTCTTGCCATAAACATTCCACCTCCATTGTTTAAGAGTTTGCGAGTTTGTTACTATATTTTTTTTAAATACCAAACAGTATGTAAACATTGTATAATCAGCTGCTTTCATTGTCAATTTTCGTTGCATTAAGTAACTGCGAAATAAATTATTTCTAAATAAACCCTTGACATTATAAACAGCCCTAAGATATATTTACCAATAATTATATTGTACCGAACGGTATGTTATAATTAAAATCCAATGATGAACGGAGGATATGGCGTGGATCATAATCTGAAGCAAGAAGTTGATGCATCTGTGATGAATCTACAGCCTTCTATGTCTAGAGCTGTAACTTTATTATTCGCAACAGCCTGTGGAATGTCTGTTGCTAATATTTATTTCGCGCAGCCGTTGCTTGATCAATTGTCTAATGAATTTAATATTGATCACTCGATAATTGGTGTTGTAATTACCATCACGCAGATTTTTTATGGATTAGGCTTATTACTTCTAGTGCCTCTTGGAGATTTACTTAACCAACGACGCTTGATTATCGGACAGATGCTATTATCCACAACGGCTTTGGTTATAGTGGGTACTGCTTCTTTTAGCGTGATGCTTTTTACTGGTATGGCCTTAGTAGGTCTACTTGCTGTTGTGACGCAGACACTTGTGGCGTTTGCAGCAACTATGGCTTCCCCTACAGAACGCGGACGTGTCGTTGGCATTGTCACAAGCGGGATTGTCATTGGCATTCTGCTCGCTCGAACCTTCGCTGGTCTATTAACAGACCTTACAGGATGGCGTTCCGTCTATCTAGTCTCTGCTGCCCTCATGCTTGTCATGGTTTGTATGTTTCTGAAGGTGTTACCAAAGGTGGAGCGTGAAGTAAAATCACTCCCCTATCATCAGCTAATAAAATCCGTATTCACTCTGTTTGTGCAAGAAAGAACATTACGCATCCGCTCAGTTCTAGCCATGCTAATTTTTGCTGATTTCAGTATTTTGTGGACTTCACTTGTTCTGCCACTTAGTGCACCACCATTAGCTCTTTCACATAGTGTCATTGGCGCATTTGGTCTCGTTGGAGTGGCTGGTGCACTAGCTGCGGCACAGGCCGGGAAACTGGCCGATCGAGGTTTCGGACAAAGAACGACAGGTATTGCTTTAGTTCTATTACTCATTTCATGGTTGTTTATCAACTATCTAGAACAGTCGTTATTGGCATTAATTGTAGGTATTGTGTTGCTCGATTTGGCCGTGCAGGCAGTACATGTCACTAATCAGACGATGATTCTTCCATTATGTACAGAGGCACGGAGTCGACTTACCGCTGGATATATGATGTTTTATTCCATCGGCGGTGCTGGCGGCTCAATTGCTTCTACACAGATGTATGCACACTTTGGTTGGGGAGGGGTTTGTTTCCTCGGAGCTTTAATCAGTGCAATTGCTCTTATTTTTTGGGCTACGACTAAACGGTTTGAGAGACTTCTGTAACTGACGCTTTGCTTTCGTTACAAAAGACATCTGTAGCTGACGCTTTGCTTTCGTTACAAAACACTTGCTGAAAGAAATTAAATTTGATTAGGAGAGATAACAAATGGAAATAGGAATTACCTCTTTTGTAGAAACAAAACCAGATGTTCATAGTGGTGAAGTGATTAGTCATGCACAACGTTTGCGTGAAGTGGTAGAAGAAATCGTACTTGCAGATCAAGTGGGGCTGGATGTGTTTGGTGTTGGTGAGCACCATCGAGAAGATTATGCTGCATCCTCTCCAGCAATGGTGCTATCTGCTGCAGCTCTACAAACAAAAAAGATTCGACTTACAAGTGCGGTAACAGTTCTATCTTCAGCTGATCCAGTACGTGTCTTTCAGGATTTTTCCACATTAGATGGACTATCAAATGGGCGTGCTGAGATTATGGCAGGTCGTGGTTCCTTTATCGAATCCTTCCCCTTGTTTGGCTACAATTTAAATGATTATGATGAACTTTTTGAGGAACATTTGGACTTACTCCTTAAAATTCGCGAGTCAGAAAAAGTAGTATGGGAAGGTAGACATCGACCAGCGATCAATAATTTAGGTGTGTATCCAAGACCTGTTCAAAACTCCTTACCAATATGGGTTGGTAGTGGAGGAAATCAACAATCTGCCATCCGCGCAGGACTTTTAGGATTACCACTTATGCTAGCAATCATTGGTGGCAGTCCAATGCAGTTTGCACCTATCGTACAACTCTATAAAAAGGCAGCTGCTCAAGCAGGGCATGATCTATCAAAACTTCAGGTTGGATCTCATTCAATAGGTTTTGTTGGCCCGAATACTGACTGGGCAGCGGATACATTTTTCCCATCAACGAAGGCGGGTATGAATAAATTGGGCAAAGAAAGAGGTTGGCGATATTATGATCGCTCTAGTTATGATGCTGCACGCAGTTTTGAAGGGGCGTTATATGTAGGTGATCCAGATACAGTTGCTGAAAAAATCATCCATCTTCGTAAACATGTAGGGATTACACGTTTTATGCTGTACGTACCATTAAGCACAATGCCACATGATCAAGTTATGCAAGCTATAGAATTGCTCGGAACAAAAGTTGCTCCTCGAGTACGTGAGGAAGTTGCCAAATGGGAAGCGGAAATGGCACTAGAAGGACATCCATTTCTTTAAGATATTATTATTTAACAGGAGGAATTTATACAAATCTTCACCCTTCCCTCCTTGCTTGAAGAAATATTAGCAGTGTTGAATTGTTGCCAAGTCGATATACCTAAAACAAGGACTTAGGAAATCTGAAGTAAAATTGCAATTCAGGCCAATACTTCACGGCATGATTGACTGAATAATCTTTTACCGCCAGAATTATGAATATAAGTGCATTTTCAAAAGCTAAAAGTGTTATACTAATAAGCACGTTATAAATTGAGGAGTTAGACAGTATGAAATATTTTAAACCACAAATGCAGCAACTTGTGAAAGAAAACCGTGAATTACATGATCGCCTAAAAGAGTTAATGTCCGAAATGGATTTGCAAAAAAATTATGCTTTAAAAGCGCTATATCACGCTGAAGTAGCGGACGGTGGACGCTATCAGCAAGATTATCAAGCGTTGGACTATTTATATAAATAACTCTAGATGAGCAAAAGTAATAAACGCAAGAATGTTGATTCCGATAGCATTCTTGCGTTTTCTCATTAACTAACTACCTTAATCATTAGTTCTTCCTACTCGCGCTACCTTTGCCATGTATTCCTCACGCATTTCCACCGGCACCATACTGCCACCTGTTGCCCATACAAGATGGGTAGCTTGCTCCATCTTATCAACTAAATCATGCTTTTCTAAATAACTTTGTCCATTTTTCATTAACTGAATGGGTCCGAACATCCCTGCATGTGCAGATGGCTCTAAAAATAGACCTTCCGAATTCATAGCCAACCCAAGTGACGTAAACAATTCTTCATCTTTCACTGTATAACAGCCACTAATATACGTATCCATCACTTTTCCTACGAATTTCGAAGCACGACCTACAGCTAGACCATCTGCCTCCGTTTTATTGTCTAAGCCGATATCTTCTACGCTGATTTCATCATGTAAGCCTGTCATTAAGCCCATTGTCATACAAGGGGATGCTACTGGCTCAGCGAAGAAAATATGGGCGTGTTCTCCAAAAATTTCACGGATGCCGTACGCAACCCCACCTGGTCCCCCTCCTACACCACACGGTAAATAAACGAACAATGGATGCGCATTATCCACTGTAATGTTCGTCTTTTCAAATTGTGTTTTTAAACGCTTTGCTGCCACCGCATAGCCTGCAAATAAGTCTTTTGAATTTTCATCATCAATGAAATGACACATAGGATCTTGTTCAGCCTCTCGGCGACCTTGTTCAACAGCCACGCTATAATCGGCCTCATATTCAATAACTGTCGCACCTTTTTCTCGTAGTAATGCTTTCTTCCACTCTTTTGCGTCACTCGACATATGTACAACGACATTAAAGCCGAGTTTTTTGCCCATAATGCCGATACTCAGTCCTAAATTACCAGTAGAACCTACGGCAATTGTGTACTGCTGGAAGAACGTTTGAAAATCTTCTGTGGCCAACACCGCGTAATTATCCTCTATTGTTAGCCTTCCACTAGCAATCGCAAGCCGTTCTGCATGTCTTAATACTTCAAAAATACCACCACGAGCTTTAATGGAGCCTGAGATTGGCAAAGCATGATCGCATTTTAAGATAAATTGACCTGGTATTAGAAGATCAAATTCCTTCTCAAGTGCTTTCTTGATCAATGGTATTTCTTGAATAGATGATTCAATGAGTCCTTTACTTTCCAAAAGCTCTGGAAATGCTACAGTTAAATAGGAAGAAAAACGTTTTAGTGTCTCTTCTGCCTCCCCGACTTCCTCCATTGAAAAAAGATTTGTGCTCGCCTTTTTTTGCCAATTCGTATTCTCCCAAAGTACAGTATCTTTATTTGCTAACTCATTTAGTTTCGGAAATTGATTTAATAGTTCGTGTTTTAGTTTATTTTTCATCTTCAGATGCCTCCATTTTTTGGGCTAAAATTGCTCGTTCACAAATTTGTCGAAATTTCAATTCGAACGAAATATTGTTTTCTTGCGTTCGTTTTTTAGGTCCCCTCGTACGTCCACCAGCACGTCTAATCTTTTGTCCAACATGGCGCATATCGAGCAAACGTTCGATATTTTCATCGGACATTTCTCGTCCATTTTGATCAATCGGATAGCCCCCTCTTGCTAAAACCATTGCTGCTAAACCGTAATCCTGTGTAATGACAATATCATGTTTTGAAAGCGCATTCACTAGCGTGAAATCAACCGAATCTGGTCCTTTCGGAACCATAATTGTTATTACATTATCACGTTCAATACGGTGAGATGTATCGCAAAACAAGATTGTTTCCATCTCAAACTCAGATGATATAGATATCGCTAAATCCACTACTGGACAGGCATCAGCGTCAATTAAAACCTTCACAATAAGGCATCATTCCTTTCTCATAATTAGATCAATCAAGTAGCCAATTATTATTTAAATATAATAAATTTTCAACCCCCCTTGCTCATTTTTTCACAAACTCAAGGTCTTTGTAAAAAGTATTTTATTGAATAGTTTGAAAAATAGATATACGATACAACTATCAACTAACTGGAGGTTTTTTACTATGACAATTACAACTGTTAGCAACGAACAATTAGCCAAAGAATACGTAGATGGCGTATTCGAGCAATTAAAACAACAGAACAGTCATCAAGCGGAGTTCTTACAAGCTGCTGAAGAAATTTTCATTTCATTAGTGCCTGTATTTGTACAACACCCTGAATATATTAAAGCTAATATCTTATCTCGTATCGTTGAGCCAGACCGCATCATTTCCTTCCGTGTTGCTTGGCAAGATGATCACAACCAAGTTCAAGTAAACCGTGGTTATCGTGTACAATACAGCAACGTAATGGGACCATATAAAGGTGGTCTTCGCTTCCACCCTTCCGTTAACGAATCAATTATCAAATTCTTAGGCTTTGAACAAATCTTTAAAAATGCTTTAACAGGCCAACCAATCGGTGGTGGTAAAGGTGGCTCAAACTTCGATCCTAAAGGTAAATCAAACTCTGAAATCATGCGCTTCTGTCAAGCATTCATGACTGAATTATACCGCCATATTGGTCCAGATGTCGATGTTCCTGCAGGTGATATCGGAGTTGGAGCTCGAGAAGTAGGCTATTTATGGGGTCAATACAAGCGTTTAACACATGCAAGCGAATCTGGTGTATTAACTGGTAAAACTCCTGGATATGGCGGTTCTTTGGCTCGTAAAGAGGCAACAGGTTATGGCACAGTATACTTTGTAAACGAAATGCTAAAAGATGCCAATGATTCATTCGAAGGTAAAACAGTTGTAGTTTCTGGCTCTGGTAACGTTTCAATATATGCAATTGAAAAAGCACAAGCTTACGGTGCAAAAGTTGTTGCTTGTTCTGACTCTTCAGGCTACGTTTACGATCCAGATGGTTTAGATCTTGACGCAATTAAAGAAATTAAAGAAGTAAAAGGCGATCGTATTTCAACTTACGTAAACTATCGTCCAGATGCAACATTTACAGAAGGTTGCACAGGTATTTGGACTATTCCTTGTGATATCGCGCTTCCATGTGCTACTCAAAACGAAATTAACGGTGAATCAGCTCGCACATTAATATCTAATGGTGTAAAAGCGATTGGTGAAGGAGCTAACATGCCATCTGATCTTGAAGCAATTAACGAATTCTTAGACGCTGGCGTTTTATTCGGACCTGCTAAAGCTGCTAACGCGGGCGGTGTTGCTGTATCTGCTCTTGAAATGGCGCAAGATTCAAGCCGTGTATTCTGGTCATTTGAAAAAGTAGATGCTAAATTACATCAAATTATGAAAGATATTTACGCGGACAGTAAAGCCGCTGCTGAAAAATACGGTTACCCTGGGAACCTGGTAGTAGGCGCGAACATTGCCGGTTTCGTAAAAGTAGCAGATGGTATGCTAGCTGAAGGCGTATATTAATAACATTCTTTCCCCATTCAACTCCACCTAAGATGATAGCGAATATTCGTTATCATCTTATTTTTTTAGTATAAAGAAAGTTAATAAACACAAAAATAACTCCTAAAACGAACATTTTTATTATTAAACATTTAAAATATTCGTGTTATAATAATGGAGTACTATGAAATATTGGAGGGTTTTTTGTGGAATTATTGTATACAGGTAAAACGAAAAATGTGTTCAAATTAGAAGATGGTCACTACTTATTAAAATTCAAAGATGATGTAACTGGTGAAAACGGCGTATTCGACCCTGGTGCTAACACTGTAGGCTTAACAATCGATGGTGCAGGACTTGCTGGACTTCGCTTAACTTCTTATTTCTACTCAAAACTAAACGATCAAGGTGTTCCTACTCACTATGTTGATGCAAACTTTAACGATGCAACAATGACAGTAAAACCTGCTACAGTTTTCGGAAAAGGCTTAGAGGTTATTTGCCGCTTCAAAGCAGTTGGCTCTTTCCTTCGTCGCTATGGTGCTTACGTAAAAGAAGGACAAGATTTAGATTCTTTCGTAGAAGTTACCATCAAAGATGACGATCGCCTAGATCCTCCTATTTCTGAAGATGCATTAGCAATGTTAAACCTGTTATCACACGAAGAGTATGCAATTTTAAAGCAACGTACAATTGAAATTGCTAAATTTGTTGCTGCCGAGCTTGCAAAAAAAGGATTAACACTGTACGACATCAAATTAGAATTTGGCCGCGATGCTAAAACAAATGAAATTTTATTAATAGATGAAATTTCTGGCGGAAATATGCGTGCTTACAAAGGCGAACAATATATCGAGCCTTTGGAACTAGAAAAAATTATGCTTGCTGAATAAAAATAATACATTCATGAAATTCAAAATTAGCCTTGTTAATCTACTATTAACAGGGCTATTTTAATGCGCCAACAAAAGACAGGTTTACTTGTAGCCCGTGGCGGAAATAAGGGTTCTTGAATGGATAAAAATGTTTAATCAACACACCTGACATTATTGACTTTTAATGTTCGATTGCCCTTTTTCTATAAAAAATAATTTTTTTGAAACTTTTCATTAGCATAGCCGTATACTAACTATACGCATAATGCAATATTCTATTCTTTTGGAGGTAGTTTAATGGAAGACTATAATGACACACCACAGGCGAGGACAAAACTAAATCCATTTCTATCGGCTTGGATACACCCTAAACAAACTGCACGTTACATGATTGATGAAAAATCAATTGGGTTTGCGATTCTTATTATGTCAATTGGCTATATCGGTTCTACGTTATCAGGGCTTATCGATCCAGAATTTTCAGATTTTTCTCCTTGGCTTATGGCACTATTGTGTGTGATATTTGCACCAATTGCTGGGATTATCGGTACATGTTTATCAACATTAATATTTTGGCTGTTTGGTAAGATTTTCAAAGGGACTGGTACATTCTCTGATTTATTTAAAGGCCTTAGTTTAACTGCTATACCATATATCGTTCTTATACCACTTTACTTAATTTGGCTGATTACATCACCTGAAACGTTAATGAACACTAGCTCTATTGAAACAATACCTTGGTTATTATTAATAACTGGTTTTGTTAGCTTTGTTCTAGCAATCTGGTCATTAGTTATCACAGTAGGTGTTGTGGCAGAAGCTCATCAATTTGAAATTTGGAAAGCGATATTGACTGTTATTATCCCTTCTATTACTCTGTTTATTATTTTCTTTGTTTTCTTTATCATTCTTATGTTCGGCATAATCGGCTTTAGTATGATGTAAAAAAATCTCCCCTCTCAATATAACGAGAGTGGGAGATTTTCATTTAATTTGAGCAATTTTTAAACTGAAAGTACTGTATTTTGTTGGAATAGTTCTGATACACCTGACTCAACAGCAGCACCACTTACAGCACGTGAAACAATTGCAACTACCCGCTCATCTAATGATTTAGGCACGATATATTCCTCTGTTAATTCCTCGTCACTTACAAGGGATGCAATCGCTTCAACTGCGGCTAACTTCATCACTTCATTAATATCCGTTGCTCGCACATCCAATGTCCCACGGAAAATACCAGGGAAAGCAAGCACATTGTTAATTTGGTTTGGATAATCTGAGCGTCCCGTTCCCATTACACGTACACCCCACGCTTTAGCATTTTCATACGTAATTTCTGGATTTGGATTTGCTAGTGCAAACACGACTGGATCTTCATTCATAGAAGCAATATGCGCTTCTGTTAATAAATTTGCAACAGATACACCGATAAAGACATCAGCACCCATTAGGGCATCCTCCAATGTTCCATGTAATTTTTCCGGATTTGTTAAATGGGCAACCGTTTCTTTAATTGGATTCATCCCTTCAGCGCGCCCTTCATAAATAAGGCCTTTTGTATCACACATATAAATATTTTTATAACCCATTTGCACAAGAATACGTAAAATAGCAATCCCCGCTGCGCCTGCGCCATTAATTACAACCTTCATTGTTGCCACATCTTTTTTTACAATACGATTAGCATTAATCATCCCTGCACCTACGACAATCGCCGTCCCATGCTGATCATCATGGAACACAGGAATATCACATTCTTGGCGGAGACGATCTTCAATTTCAAAGCATCTTGGTGCTGAAATATCTTCTAAATTTACAGCACCAAAAGTTGGAGCAAGCGCCTTCACAATGCTGACGATTTCATCCGTATTCTTCGTATCTAAACAAATAGGAAAAGCATCAACATTGGCAAAACGCTTTAATAAAATCGCCTTCCCCTCCATTACTGGTAATGCTGCCTTCGGACCGATATCTCCTAAACCTAATACCGCAGTACCATCTGAAACAACCGCCACCATATTTCCTTTCATTGTATAGTCGTAAACAAGTGATGGATTTCTTTCAATCTCTATACAAGGTGCAGCTACCCCTGGAGAATACGCAAGACTTAGATCATAGGAATCTTGCACAGGTACCTTTGAGATCACCTCTAATTTTCCACAATAATGCTCGTGCATTTCTAAAGCCTTTTTCATAACATCCATTCAATCCCATCCTTTTCTTATGAATTATTATATATTTTAGAATCATAATACTTTGTGAAAGTAAAGTCAACGAATTTTCTGTCAATTTTATTTTTTGTTCGAAACAAAGCCATTTACTATCGATAATACCACTTTTTCATATTGTTATCACTTTCACAATCAATTATTTTAATATAATTAATTGATTAGTTTCCATCTGAAAAAATGCACAAATATCGCCATTTAGCCTGTTCAACTTTTCACATAGTATTTTTCTTATGTAAATGAGAAATTTTTCACAAACTAATGTAAGCGCATCCATTATCACATCTAGTTTCGTCACATTTTCTTCACATTTTTTCACAAAGCTTTTTATTATTCTCCCAAAAGTATTCTTTTTCCTTTGAGATTTCATTCTAATCAACAAAAAAGAGCCCTTATATAAAGGACTCTTGCCTAAATTGATTGATAAAAGCGGTGATAATATGTTTGGAAGACCACTGTTCCCTTGATACTTTAGTAATCGGATAATCACGAACAAAGATTGCTTTTTTGATTTCTTCTACTGAATAACCTTTATTAAACAATTGCTTGACATTACCCTCCAAGTCTTCTAAATAAGCAATTTTTTCTTGTATTTTTGCTCGACCATCCGCTATATAGCCTGCATGACAGCAATACACTTCCTCAAAATCATAGTTTAATATTTTCTTTAAAGACGCCAAGGTATGTACGATATTTTCTTCATCAAGGACAACCTTAGTTTTCGTCTGTATATACAAATCGCCTGTAAACATAGCACCTGTTTCACGATTGTAAAATGATACATGATCTGTTGTGTGTCCCGGTGTTGCAATAACATCCAATGTTGCTGAATTCGTTTGCAATGTATCGCCAAATGGTTGCGCTACAAAAGCCGGTCGTTCCCCCCATAATGCCTGTCGATAAATTGGATAGTCTCCATCCTCCGCACAAATGCTAACCGAATCACGATGAACAAAGATTGGTACATCTCTTTGCTGTTGAATCCATGCTGCATTTCCTGCATGATCCTCATGGGAATGTGTCAGTGCCACTTGTTCAATCGGTATCTCGTTAAAAAAGGATTGGAACTCCTGTGTCAGTGAGTAAGAACCTGTATCAATTAATAACCCATCGACAAAAAAGCAATAAACACTCAATCCAAAACCCTCAACCGCTACTTTACCATGTGAACATTGCACATCTCGATTTCGTTGAATTTCTATACTTTTCTCTCGTTTAAACATCCTTTCTCCCCCTTTGCCCTTTGTAAAAAGAGTGTAGCACAAAATGAATAGTCAGTCATTTTAAGAGTACATAACAATTCGCATCGATTGATGATTACCATTAAAACTCTCAGTATTAATAGAGAGACCATGGCATCATATTTTACAATCATTAAAAAAAGTCCAGCTTGCTGTAGCAGAGGGTACAATCCACATATATTGTTTCAAAAATTGCTTGCTCTGGCGTGCTATCCACGATTTTGGTGGGTCTATCCATCATTTTGACGGTTCTATCCACGATTTGGGCGGTGCTATCCACGACTTTGACGGTTCTATCCACGACTTTGACGGTTCTATCCACGATTTTGATGGGTCTATCCATCATTTTGGCGGTTCTATCCACGATTTGGGCGGCGCTATCTGGGACTTGGGCGGTGCTATCCGCGATTTGGGCGGTTCTATCCACGATTTTGATGGGTCTATCCATCATTTTGGCGGTTCTATCCACGATTTGGGCGGTGCTATCCGCGACTTTGACGGTTCTATCCACGATTTTGATGGGTCTATCCATCATTTTGGCGGTTCTATCCACGATTTGGGCGGCGCTATCTGGGACTTGGGCGGTGCTATCCGCGATTTGGGCGGTGCTATCCGCGATTTTGACGGTTCTATCCACGATTTTGATGGGTCTATCCATCATTTTGGCGGTTCTATCCGCGATTTAGGCGGCGCTATCCGCGACTTTGGATTTCTATCCGTCGCTTTGACGATTCTATCCGTCACCTTGGCTCTTCTTTCCATCGCTCTTGCCTTTCTATCCGTCACTCTTGTCTTTCTTTCCGTCGCTCTGATTTCTATCCGTCACCTTGGCTCTTCTTTCCGTCGCTCTTGCCTTTCTATCCGTCACTCTTGTCTTTCTTTCCGTCGCTTCGGCTTTTCTTTCCGTCGCTCTGATTTCTATCCGTCACCTTGCCTCTTCTTTCCATCGCTCTTGCCTTTCTATCCGTCACTCTTGTCTTTCTTTCCGTCGCTCTGATTTCTATCCGTCACCTTGCCTCTTCTTTCCGTCACTCTTGTCTTTCTATCCATCACTCTTGCCTTTCTTTCCGTCGCTCTGATTTCTATCCGTCACCTTGCCTCTTCTTTCCGGCGCTCTTGCCTTTCTTTCCGTCACTTCGGCTTTTCTTTCCGTCGCTCTGATTTCTATCCGTCACCTTGCCTCTTCTATCCGTCGCTCTTGCCTTTCTATCCGTCACTCTTGTCTTTCTTTCCGTCGCTCTGATTTCTATCCGTCACCTTGCCTCTTCTTTCCGGCGCTCTTGCCTTTCTATCCATCACTCTTGCCTTTCTTTCCGTCGCTCTGATTTCTATCCGTCATCTTGGCTCTTCTTTCCATCGCTCTTGCCTTTCTTTCCGTCGCTCTGATTTCTATCCGTCACCTTGGCTCTTCTTTCCGTCGCTCTTGCCTTTCTATCCGTCACTCTTGTCTTTCTATCCATCACTCTTGCCTTTCTTTCCGTCGCTCTGATTTCTATCCGTCACCCTGGCTCTTCTTTCCGTCGCTCTTGCCTTTCTTTCCGTCACTCTTGTCTTTCTATCCATCACTCTTGCCTTTCTTTCCGTCGCTCTGATTTCTATCCGTCACCCTGGCTCTTCTTTCCGGCGCTCTTGCCTTTCTTTCCGTCACTTCGGCTTTTCTTTCCGTCGCTCTGATTTCTATCCGTCACCTTGCCTCTTCTTTCCATCGCTCTTGCCTTTCTTTCCATCGCTCTTGCCTTTCTTTCCGTCGCTTCGGCTTTTCTTTCCGTCGCTCTGATTTCTATCCGTCATCTTGGCTCTTCTTTCCATCGCTCTTGCCTTTCTTTCCGTCGCTCTGATTTCTATCCGTCACCTTGGCTCTTACTCCCCTTTCCACTCCAATAAAACCAAAAAACGCCCACCGAAGTGAGCGTTTCGTCTTCAATCAATTATTCATTTGTACCTTTTTCTACATCATATTCTGTAATCCAGTCACTAAAGCTGCCTACATACAGTTGAATATTTTCATAACCTTCATCTGCTAGCACTGCATACAATGGTGATGCTGTAACACCGCTGCCACAATAAACAACTACGTGCTCGTCGCGTGCAACTTTGCTACGTAACGTATCATTGGCTTGCAATTGACCATCGGATTTTAATTGCTCCCAGTCAAAGTTTTTCGCCGTTGGAATATGCCCAGCTACCTTATCAAGAGGCTCTATTTCACCACGGTAGCGAACTGCGGCACGCGCATCTAACAACGTCGCATTCACCTCTCCATCTACAATGGCTTTTACCGCTTGACGTGGAGCATACAATTCATCTTGCCAAGTAAATTCAATCGTAGTTGGTGGGTATTTAATAATATCTTTTGTGAACGATATCTTTTCCTCAAGAGCGGGTGCACCGCCATTCACAATCACTACATTTGGAAAGCCTGCATACGTCAGCATCCACCAAGCACGTGGTGCAAATGGTGCAGCTCCTTGATCGTAAACAACAATTTGGTCTTCATAGCGTAACCCTAATCCTTGAAATACGGCCGCTAGCTTTTCCTTGTTTGGCATTGGATGACGACCATTGTTGGACTCCATATCTGACAGCTCTTGCTCTAAATCAACATAAATTGCTCCTGGTGCATGACCTTCTTCAAATGCTTTTTTACCTGCTTCTTTGTCTTGTAAATCAAAGCGAGCATCTACGAAACGGGCTCCGTCTAATTGAATTTCCTCAACTAATTTGAATACTTTTCCCAAGTGAATCACCTCACACGTATTGTAATTGAGTGTAAATAGCTTTCCAAGAAGCTAAACGACTTTCTTCTTGAAGTGCAAGTCTTTCTGTGGCAATTTGTTCAAGTGCCTGATGGTAAATATACAGACGTAATTTCTCTGCTTCCTCAGCAATAAAAGTAATCGCCCATGTCATGAGAGATATTTTCTGTGCATCTAAGTAGTTTTGTGCATCTGGTTTCGTTAATACCTCAAGCGCCTCACTTAGCTTCACTTTTTCATTCTTTTCAAAGAATGCCTTTGGATTGCGGAAGTGTGATTTCACCCCTGCATATTTCGCGATATCTGTAAATGGTCCTTCAAAATCAAGCAAATCCGGCTCAGAAGGTTCAAACGCTAAAAATGAGAAGCTGCGGTTTAATTCTTTAAGCTCACGTACTTCATCTTTAAAGCGCAGTTGCATCTTCTTACTTATAAACTGTGATAAACGGAAGTTTGTTACTCGCATTTCTTGCGTAAAATCAAATCGTAAGCTTTGCATTACTTCCTTTAATGCATGCTCTAAAGCTTGCTGGGCTGGCATTGCTGCAAATGTTGACGGATTGTAGCCTTCCTTAAAGAACTCTGGGTAACGATAATACACGCGTTGAAGGACATAATACAGTAATTCATCAAGCTCTTGCTTCGTTTCACTTTCTAACATACTTGTATTGAGCGTATTGAACTTCGATTTAATATGCTGTTCTAGTGTTGTTAATTCCTCTAAACGCTCGTCTTTACGCTTTAAGTTCTCTTCTGTCTGTGCAATCAAATCACCTAAACGTTGTTCAGTTTTATCGACTTCCTCTGCCAGTGCCTGAACAGCCAATGCGCTTAATTCATCATTTAAGAACGTGTCGAAGGCTTCTTCGAATGGTGGCATACCTGATGTTAAATCAGCACCCTCTACTTTTTCTTTTAAAGCCATTAAGCTCGACACACCGTAAAGTCGAGGGAAGCGAATGCCAAAGCGTTGTAACTCTGAACGTACATAGCCTTTTACATCTTCCTGTTCTTCTTCCGTTGTCGCTAAATCGATCGCATTGACGATAAAGAACATCTTATCAAGTTCGAAAGCATCCTTCACACGTCCTAGCTGGATTAAAAACTCACGGTCAGCTTTAGCAAATGCATGATTATAATAAGTAATAAACAAAATTGCATCTGCATTACGAATATATTCAAATGCAACACCTGTATGACGCGCATTAATAGAATCTGCTCCTGGTGTGTCAACAAGTGTCACACCCATGCGTGTTAACGGACTATCATAATAGAAATCAATATTATCAACAAAGCATGATTTGTTTTCCTGTGCAACAAATTTTTCGAACTCCACACGGTCAACACGTAATACTTTCCCAAGCTCAGACTTAAATGTTGGGAATCCTTCTTTATATGCACGAATAAATGATTTATGCACATTTAAGCGTTCGTCCGATAGCTGCACCGCAAGTCCCTCATCTGCACGATTAAATGCCTCTTCTAAAGAAGAAACTGATAAACCAACTGCTGCGTATGAAGCTTGAATATCCTCTAGCATTTGGTCAGCTGTTTTTAACAATACATCTGCTGTTTCATGCGGATGCTCTGGAGTCACAGGACGAATTTTATTAATTGCCGCCGTTGTAGGGTTTGGTGATACAGGTAAAACCTTGGCACCCATTAACGCATTAGAGAACGAAGATTTCCCTGCACTAAATGCACCGAACAGCGCGATTGTGAAATCCTTTTTCTGTAATCGTTCTACTTTATTTTCTAAGTAACTTGCCACTTCTGCAAAGCCTTGTACATCTTTTACCGCATTTGCCGTATGAAGTGCACGCTTAACTACACCTTCAATAGGAAGACTTGTTGCACTAACGGCTTGCTGCGCTTCTTCCTGCTGTAACGCTTCCTCTTTTGGCTTTAACATCGATTCATCAAATAATCGAATATCTGCCAAATCTTTCTTAAAGGCATTGTCCCAGTTTGTAAGCTGTTGATTTGCCAACTTACGAATTTCATTACTCGCCTGATGCATAATGCTTGCACTATATTGCTGATAACCCTCAATTTCAAGCACTGCACGAATGGCATCAACTTTCGCTTGCATCCCTGCCATTTTTAATTTAGATGGAGCAGCTGTTTCTGTTGCTACCGCCTGTAATGTTGAGGCTTGCGCATCCTTCCAATTATCTGTTTCCTGGATATAGTAGCGTTTAGTCGCCTCTGCCACACGATTAGCAAAGTTTAACACAGCATCTCCCGTTAAAATTGCACCTACTTGTACATGCTGCTCAATAAGTGAAAATGGTAATTCAAAGGCGTAGGCATCAATAGCTGTAGCACGTTCTTCATTTAACGCACCAACATCCTTTATCACCTTTTTCATCAACCCTTTTAAATGTCCCGTAATCTGTGCATGCACCACGTTTTGATAAGTGCTATAGACGTCTTCTTTACGGCGGTTACGCTCTTCCTCTGTTTTTTTCTTGGCGGTAAATAAACCTCCCACCTTGAAGCCTTCTTGCTGACTTTCTAAATACAGACGTAATTTATCGCGTAAATCTGCAGGCATAATCGCTGCATTCGCAAGTAGTTCTTTACGTTGCTCTTCAAACGTTTCATTCCATGCCTCTACTGAGAACAATTCAACTTGACGATTTAATTTATTGTACTGTTCTAAAATATCTTTATGGTGTGCCCAGTCATCGGCACTTAATACTTCTTCATCGATATCTAAACGATCCTGTCTTTCTTCCGTTAAATAATTGTCATGCTCACTTTGTAATAAACGCAATGTATTTGATGCAGTCTGTACAAGCTGATCCTGCCAATCATTCATACTATCCATAACGATTTTCTTTACGACCTCAAAATCGTTATAAGGGTGTTCAGGCTCTCTTAAGGAAGTGAAAAATACGCCTTTTGGTACTACTCCCCAAGCCGCAAAAGAATTGTGAACCGTTGCTTTAAATTCCTCAAAACTTAATTCATTTTCCTTATGCTTATCAATCATGTTAACGATTAAATAAACGTTTGGATTGTACTTCATTAATTGCTTAGTAAATTGGAAATTCAATTCCGATTGCACGTGATTGTAGTCCATTGTATAAAATACGATATCAGCAATATGAAGGGCTGACTCAGTTGACATACGGTGTGCATCATCTGTTGAATCGACACCTGGCGTATCCATTACAGTGACGCCTAGTGGTAATGTCGATGTGCTATGTCCAATTTCAATTTGTGACACGAGATCCCCATTTTTACTTAGCTCTTTTACCGTTTTAAAATCATAGCCTGCTTCAAATTTCACAGGTTTTTCATTGTGCATATGGACAATCGCAAAGTCTTCATCTGATTTATGGACTTTTACGATATTGGCACTCGTTGGAATTGGACTTGACGCAAGTAAGTCTTCACCTGATAATGCGTTAATCATACTCGACTTACCAGCAGAGAAATGACCTGCAAAGCCAATAACATATTCTTTTTGCTGTATTTTACGTGCAAAAAGTGATGTCTTATCCATACGCTCTGTATCATCATTATGCTGATAAATTATGTATTGTAACGCGGCTTGCTTTAAAAGCCCCTCCAACTGTTGTTCAAAATCATTCATAAAACCAGTAACCCCTTTATTCATATTAATCTTCATATTAATCAATTTAGCCTTGGCGTAATTGTTGCTGTCGCTTCGCTTTCGCACAGATAAACAATGCGTCCGGATTTTGAATTGTGCAAGCACAATTCACTCCTTTAAAAATCCGTGACATCCGCCAGAGGCTTGATCTTCATTCAGTAATGTTTGGAAAGGAACTATAACCGCATTCATCTTACCATTTCAGAGGTGGTAGTTTCTCTGAATGAAGATAGTCATAATTAGTATTCTACCTTATTCGACAAGCAAAGTATAACACTAATTTACTTTCAAAAGCATATATATCAGGGTTTCAGACGTAATATTTGTACACACGGTGTTGTAATAAAGCATGATACTTCTAAAAAAACTACTAATTTCTATTTCATAAAGGATGCATATCTAAGAAGCAAATAATTTTCTTCATATTTTAAGGTAAGGATAAATAAAGTTTAAAAATTGTTTGATGAGCGATTGCATCACTAATAACAATGAAAGCTAAGCAACAAAGCTATGGGGGTAACAATAAATAAATGGAGTGATAAAAATATGGTAAATTATAGTAAACACCGAAAATTCGAGCGACAATGGGCATGTGATTGTGAAGATCGTTTTATATGGCCCCGTATAAAAGTCAGCACCATTCCTACGGTAGCCCCTCCCCCAGTCATTGTGCCTAATGGAGAAATTATTCCAACAGTCAATAGATATTTCTATATCGTTACATCAGATATTGATTTGACTAATGGGGCAACTCTACTAGCTAACCTATTTTTCCATGACAACGGGAATCCAATAACCGAATTTTCAATTTTTAATCCAAATGGTTACGTCAATCTTTATATCAATGGTGTTATGCAGGAGGGTGGGATATATACCATAACTACAACCTCCCTAACCTTGAATCCTTATAATTCAACAATTTATAGAGGAACACCCATTATTATAGAATCATTAGGATTTTCTACAAAATAAGATAAGAATCATCGCTTTGAAAGGGGGTGAAAATAAGTGGCGCTTTCCATTATTAATATCCATGTAAATGTTTCAGGTACTTCGACAAGATTTTTTAATGTTTTAGCTACACCCTTAACGATCACGGATGGTACAACGGTTGCTGCTACTACCTTCTTAACTGATAGCGGTAATGCTGCAACTACTTTTCCAATCGTAACAAATGGTTACTATAATTTATATATAAATGGTGTGCTTCAAGAAGGTGCATCCTATACAGTTTCTGCTACAGAATTAACGTTTCATACTGTTACAGGCGCTATCTCCGCTGGAACACCAATCGTTATTGAAGCTGTAGAGTTAGTGACTACAATTTAGTATTCTTGAATAAATTGGGTTGAGATGTATATGTAATCGAATACTACAATCATATAGAGACACTACTTTCCAATAAAATACCTTCCTATAATTAAAAGTGGATGCCCTACATTTTAGGGCATCCATCCATACTACTAACTATGTCGCTTGACGATTTAATCGTCCCATGCATATGAGTCTTCTCCGTGTATACATATTATTTGCACGGAAATTTTGATTTTCTTTTGCTGTAGACATAACTTCATTCGATGTCAAAATTCCTTTGATATATATATGCATTTGAATTTTCTTCATTAAATGCAAAACGAATTGTGTATTGGCTACTCCACATCGTATGAGGAAAATCAATCATTTGTTACGTGAATTGTCTCCTCGATGCAAAGTCTAATACAAGTCATTAAATCTTGAATATTCCATCCCGGTATTTTTCCATGCTGAATCGCCAAATCAAATGACGCAGGAATATGTATAAATCCAGCACGGACCCCTTTAAATTGCTTTGCGTAAGCTAACCCTTCATACATAATATTATTACATAAATAGGTACCTGCCGTATTTGAAATTTCCGCTGGATACCCTTCTTTGCATAATCGATTCACCATATTTCTGATAGGTAAATTCGTTATATAGGCATCTACACCGCCATCATAAATGGGCTCATCTACTGGTGTATAACCATTATTATCTGCTTCACCATCTTTAACATTAATTGCAATTCGCTCTGGCGTTATTTTAAAACGTCCTCCAGCTAATCCTAATGAAATAATAATTTGTGGCTTTATCTCAGCAATATATTGTTTCAGTTGCTGAGCAGATTGCTGAAAATCTACAGACAAAATCCGTCCTACAATTTCATAGCCACCCATCTTTTCTCCATTTAAATTTTCTACAATTTGCATTGTTGGATTAATTTTATATTCAAGAAATGGTACAAACCCTGTTAATAATATTTTTGTCATTTTCTTCACCTAATTTTCTATTGAACATTTTTTCATTGTTTCCTAACCGTACGGATTTATTTAATTTTAAAATAAATTTCAGAAAAAACAAACAACTTTTTGTGCTTCATTGCAACGTTAGGTTTAAAATTAATAAAAAAGCATAACCCAAAAATTACTCGGGTCATGCTCTACCTGTATGAAAATGGTCGCTATTTATACGTGATATTATTGCCCACTTTTATCTATATAATAGAACCGCTAGCTTCCGCTACAATCATCATATACATAAGCAAGGATCGAAAAAAACCTTTAATAAACCCATAGTTCCCTAATCAACATGCATAGTTTTCTTATTTTAAATGTGCAGTAGCCTGTTTCATGACGTATTTTCCTACCCCTATATAGATAGCTACTGTTGCTCCAATAAATACGAATGTCATTGCCGACCGCTCCTTTTTTATAAAAAATTTGGACTAAAGAATTATTTTAATGTAGACGTAAGCGTCCATTTATTGAATTTGAAAATCATTCTCATTAATATAATATAAATTTCCCAGTAATTCGTCAAGACATACTTTCATCTTACCTATTTATCATGGTAAGATGTAGAAAAGTCGGAAAAAGGATGCGGTAATGATGAGTAATTCGAAGTACTTTCAAACTATTTTAAACGGGACAATTCACGCTTTAAAATCGATCCTCCCTGTGGATATTGAAGTGAAAACGCCAAATATAATTTCAGAACCCTTTCAACAACAGCAAATGGGTGTTTTAATTGGCTTAATAGGAGATTTAAAAGGCCGTGTAATCATCGATTCTTCGCCTGAAGTATTTAGTGGCATCGGCAATACTATGTTTGGTATGCCTCTTGAAGGAGAAATGCTAGAATCTTTCACCGGTGAGTTTGGAAATATGATTGCAGGTAATTTATGTACAACCGTAGGACAAGAAAACTTAGAAATTGATATCACACCGCCAACAGTAATGGTTGGTAACACAAAACTATATGGCTTTGATAAGGCATTCGTACTCCCTGTTACAATTCCAAACATTGGTGCACTAACAGTTCTATTGACGATTGAAGAAGGATAATAGAACGATAGGATATCGGACTATTCCAAATAATATATCCTATGTACTGCAATTTGCATCTATGAATACGCATTGTCATTCGCATTAATTAGTAGAGGCTACATCATAAGCCTTGAGCCAAATTAACTAATAGTAAAATTTCTAGAAAAATAAGAGATTTTAATAAAATTACTCCAATTTCAACTTTAATTCATGCCATCTCAATGACTATTGAGGTGGCTTTTTTAAATCCCCTCCTCAATATTTCACATTTCCTTCACATAATTCGCTAATATGTGTGATTTTTTTCACATCGAAAGAAAATTTATTTATATATCATGTCAATAAGAAAGACCACAATAAAAGCGTAGGAGGAGCAAAAATGGCAAATAAAAAAAAACCTGATGAGAATTTAAAAGGTTCACTCTATGCGGTATTTGGAGTAGGCATCATTATCATCTTGCTTTGGGTGTACTGCTTCAATTTGTTCATCGAACGTTTTTAATCTACTAAGAAGGGACAGAGACTTATGCACTTACATAAGTATGAGAAATATTGGCTTGTGTTTGGAGTTACTACTTTAGTAGCATTCCTGATCATTCTCGGCATCGGTGCATTTCATCAAGGTTCACATCCGAACATTGGTAAAAAAACACTAGATTATGAGAAAGTAAAAGAATTTCCACCTTTCGATAATCCTGGTGTTCATAAAGTCGAAGGTAAGGATTGGGATTATGAAGTTGTTGTTTTAGCATCCGCATTTTATTACAACCCACCTGAAATTGAAGTTCCGCTTGGCGCAAAGGTGAAATTTATCGCAACAAGCGAAGATGTGATGCACGGTTTTGAGGTTGCAGGTACAAATATTAATATGATGCTTGAACCTGGTTATATTTCTGAATATGTAACAGAAGTAAATAAAGTAGGCGAGTTTTTAATTGTATGTAATGAGTACTGTGGTACAGGACATACGATGATGCACTCTATGCTAAAGGTGGTGGATCCAAATGAGTCTAAATAATAATTTGACTAAGGTGGATCATCGTGATGCGAAGCTTGCAATGGCACATATTTACGTGGCATTCATCGCATTGTTATTAGGAGGTCTTGCAGGTTTATTACAAGTTTTCGTACGCTCTGGTCAATTCACATTACCAGCAGGCATTGGTTACTATCAAATTTTAACTGTACACGGTGTTTTACTCGGACTTATTTTAACAACGTTCTTCATTTATGGTTTCCAAATTGCTAGTGTTAGCCGTACGTCCGGGACATTTACAGCTAGTCAACGTCGTCTTGGCTGGATCGGCTTCTGGTTAATGACAATTGGTACAGCTGCTGCTGCAACAATGGTTTTACTTAACAAAGCAACTGTTTTATATACGTTCTATGCACCACTGAAAGCTCACTGGATTTTCTATTTAGGCCTTACATTAGTCGTTGTCGGTTCTTGGGTTGGCGGCGCAGGTCAAATTTTACGGTATGCACAGTGGCGGAAAGAAAACAAAGGAAGCGGACAACGAAGCCCATTACTATCATTTATGGTTGTTGTTAACAATCTCATGTGGTTCGTAGCAACTTTAGGCGTAGCTACTTCTGTTCTATTCCAGCTACTTCCATGGTCATTAGGCTTCATCGAACGTGTTGACGTAGCATTATCACGTACATTATTCTGGTATTTCGGTCATGCTCTTGTGTACTTCTGGTTATTACCAGCTTACATGATTTGGTATGTCATTATTCCAAAGGTTATTGGTGGAAAAATTTTCTCAGATTCTTTAGCAAGACTGTCATTTATGCTGTTCTTAATTTTCTCTGTACCAGTTGGTATTCATCACCAATTAACAGAGCCTGGTATTGATAGTACATGGAAATTCATACAAGTTGTTTTAACATTTGCCGTAATCGTACCATCTTTAATGACTGCCTTTTCAATGTTTGCAATGTTTGAATTACGTGGTCGTGAATTAGGTGGTAAAGGGCTTTTCGGTTGGTTTAAAAAATTACCATGGAAAGATGCTCGTTTCTTCGTACCATTTATCGGTATGGTGGCATTTATTCCTGGTGGTGCAGGCGGTATCGTCAATGCGTCTTACCAAATGAACCAACTAATCCATAATACCATTTGGGTGACAGGACACTTCCATTTAACAATTGCAACAACAGTCGTATTAACTTATTTCGGTGCTGCATTTTGGTTAATTCCTCATTTAACAGGTCGCACACTGACTAAATCTTTAAACAATCTTGGTAATTTTGCTGGTATTTTATGGGCAACTGGTATGACAATTATGTCTTCTGCTATGCATATAGCTGGTCTTATTGGCGCACCTCGCCGCTCTGATTACTCTGAGTATGGTGGTGCTCAACAAGCTTATGATTGGATTCCTTATCAAATTGCGCAAGCAGTTGGTGGCACGATCCTATTCATCGCCATCTTAGTCATTATTTATATTGTGGTGAAATTAGCCTGGTTTGCGCCAAAAGGCGAAGAGGAGTTCCCGGTTGGTGAAGTACATGAAAATGGCGGAACAACACCAGCTATTTTAGAAAACTTTAAAGTATGGCTTGTTATTTTAGTAGCATTAATTTTATTTGCCTATACGATCCCAATTTTCGATATCATTGCTAATTCTCCACCTGGCTCTAAAGGCTATCAACTTTGGTAACAATCTTTAGCGTCTTCAAAAAAGCGATTTCTCTAGTTGAGAAATCGCTTTTTCCGAATGTTGATAGCATAATATTCAAAGAAATATTCGAGAATGTTGCGTTTAAATGCGTGGGATTCCCGTAACCTACCAGCATCCGCAAGACGTTCTGTTACTTCAATGTCTTCTGGACTTGGTGCTGAATCGCCTAATGGGAGGAAATGAGTATGTATTGTAGTTTTAAAAAAGTTTCATTAAGCTAACTTAATAAACCTTAATAAAAGAGCAAATAAAAAAGTGTGTTTTGAAACAAGATTGTTTAAAATACACTTTTTCTATATTAAATCATCTTTTAATAAAAGTTTATAATTTTTCTGTGACCTCCAAAAGTAGGACTCCCATTTTGAGCTTAGCTATTCAACTAATACAAATTTATCTTTATTATTTTCATCAACTAGCTGATTAATTTCATTTTTAATAAGAGATAGATATATCTCTTCATCATACTCAATGAAATCTAATTCACTTATTAACGTGTTAAACCTATGGAGATGATAATAATAATGATATTTTTCTGATAGACCCTTACCTAAATCATACCAATACGTGAATTGTTCCAGGTCTTTTTCTTTTAAGAATTCACAATAGAAATAGATTGCCTCTACATAGTAATATTTTATGTGAGTGAGCTTATCAATCGCATTTTCAAAAAGCGTAGATTTATAGGTTACATCTTCCTCAATTAATGCTAACATTAGAGCTTTTATGCCCATTGTATAAGGGTTGGTTACAACTAATTTATCGATTACCTCACTATTAATCATTCCTAACTTAGTTTTAATATAGTTTGTTTGCATTAATTCTATATACTGTTTATTATAAATGCCAGCTTCAATATATGATTCAAGCTCCTCAAGATTAATTTTTCCTGTATTTAGTTTAACTTCAAATTGGAAAAAATCTTCTTTTCTCGTGTATTCTTCAACAGCCTTATAGGCACCAAGCTTAAATAAAATGCTATAAATTTGCCCTCTCGCGTAGTTGCTATTTTTTATATAAAACTCTATCACTTGGTATTCATAACCTTCTAAAGCATATAAATGAAGTGCATAACTAATGATTATTTTTTTTATAAATGGATCAGTGTCTGGTTCAATGTTATCTAAAGATTCAACAGAGATTTCAGAAATTAAAAAATTAAATGCTGCTTCAAAGTCTCCCTCATAATATTTTAAATATGCAATAAGTATGTCCCTCAGTAAAGGTCCATTAGTTACACCCTGAAATAATTTATCAAATTTTGTTAATTTCATACGGAACTTTTTTAACTGTCCTATTCCATGATAGTATTTTGTGAGTGTTTCTATATAAAAAATATAATCCTTGTTTTCATAGTTAAGCTTTTCTAGGTAATCTAAAGATTTTAGAAAATTATCTTCATTTTTATCAAAAACTGATAAGCTTTCTACTCTATACTCATCGAATCTCTCATCTAATATTTCTAATAGATATCGATTAAAGGCGTACGCTCTTTTATAATATTTATACTTCTCCTCTTCCGATCTTTTATTGAAGTGGAACTCAGCAAATCTACCAATTATTGATTGTAGGGAAATAAAACCTCCATTTATTTCTATTAATGATTTATTTTCCAAGCTTCGTATTTCTTTATTGGTAATTTTATAGATATCTGTCTTGAATTCATCAGTTTTAAAGAAATCCTTAAACGATTCCATATGTATTCCATTAGGGAACAGAGACAAAAGTTCAAAACCTAATTGTTCCCTTGGTGTTAATCGTTTATAGGAATAGTAAATAGACTGATATAAAGACACAGACCTTTCGATATTACCATCTACTTTCTTATCGAATATATCTATGTACCCCGTGTTTGTAGCTCTGAAAAAGTCCTCTTTTAGTTCCTCCCTTAATGCATCCATTCTAATGAATTTAGGAAGATTTTGTGTGACAATTTTAATTGCTAATGGATTATTGTTTAATAATTTTTCAAGAATATCTTCTTTTAATATTTTTCTGTCATCTTCCTTGAGCATTGATGGGTAAAGTCTTTCAAAGAGAGCCTCAGCTTCTTCAGAAGTAAAGTTTCGCAACTCATGCATTTCTTCAAATTCAAAACCTATCCACTCTCTTGAAGTAATAATAACAGTTTTATAATCACTAATAAATGTAATTAAATTCTTCATTTTTTCAATGTCTTCTAAGTATAATAAGGGTTCGAAATTATCTAATATTATTAATGAGTCAGATTTATTTTCGTAATTACTTATATGTTCCACAAAGTCTATTGAACCTTCTAGGTTAAAGGTTCTAGCGATATTCTTTTCAAAAGTCTTATAATCCTTAACAAATTCACAGTCAATAAAATCAATTCCATCTTTAAATAGTCCTCGTTCATAAAACTCTAGTGCAATTTTTTTTACTGTTGAAGTTTTTCCAATACCCCCTGAACCTTTAATTGTGACTATTTTATCTTGGCGGCTTACTATAATTTTTCGAATAATATCAGTAATATCAATTTTTCTACCCACAAAATTAATGAGATTCTTTTTTTCTATATTGTTAGATATGTGATTACCATAATTTTTATTTTTGACAAGTCCTTTACCCTTATTTACGGAAGTTACAAAAAAACTTGAACGGTTATAAATAATAGAGTTGCTCAAGTTGTCTAGTTCGATTTTTTTAAATAATTTAAATAATAAATTATTTAAATTCCCCTCATATTGAACAACTGCAATTGGATAACTAAGGCTCTCGCTGTCAGTCAGGTCAGTTACTTTATCTAAAAACAAAAATATCCCATCTGGTTTTAGTATTGCTAGTTGATCTTCTAACCGTTTTATTGTTATTGTTTTTTTTCTAAAATATTCATCTTCAATTATGATTCTTTTTTGAATTTCTTTTGTAAAAATAAATAAATAATTATAGGATTCAAGTTCATTTAAGTTCTCTTCAGTCAAGTGATAACAATCGATATTAATATTAAATTTATTAAAATATTTTAATAAATCATCTAAATTGTAATAAGGGTCTGAATCTATAGGATTACAATAAAGTATTGCAATTTTGAATACACTATCTTCGACTAGAGCTAATTGAGGGTCTTTCTTCTTCACAATTTCATTAGTGATCTGGGGCAAGAGTGAATTTTCTTTTTTTTCCATTAAAAAATCCAGAAATTCAGGTAGTTCCTTCCAAGAATCGATAGATATAGGCATTAAATTATAATCCGAAAAATCAACATGTTCTGTAGTTAGTATATAATGAGTTTTATTAAAATTATTATACACATCGCAAATGTATTTAAATGTTTCTTTTACATATTCATCATTAAAACTAAAGCCTATAAATAATATTGTTTTATCTGATATAATTGATTTTAAACGATCTATAGCAGCAGTTGTGGTATACAAAGCTTTATAGTCGTCTCTAAAAAGAACACAGCTTTCTGGTTTCTCGATACATCCATGAATTTTAAATATATATTCTTTATAATCTGGTAACCGAGCTAAATGAAAAGTATCATCATGTACAATCTTCTTAAAATTAGGTAATGCATTTTCTAAAATCATGTCATAGTTTGTAGTTATTATTTTTGAACACACATTTCCAATCTTTTTAGGTATACTAAGATCTAAATCAATTATATTACGATTAATGCTGGATTCCAAAACTTCATATACTCTTCCTCGATTACCTGGGTTCATTATCAGTAATCTATCAAGTATCTCTATTTCAGAAAAAATATTTTCTTCTAATACTTTTTTTAACCCTTCATACTTTTTGTCGTCAATTGAAAGCTGATTAAGTATATCAAAGACTAATTCTTTCCAAGAAGGAAATTCATAATTCTTAGATAAACCTGCACCAACAAATACTAATAAGTTATCATTTTGTATTGCATTTATTAAATCTATATTAATCTTATACTCTTTCATAATTTGTTCTCCAATCATTATTTAATAGAATTACCAATTTACAAACCGTTTTTTCACAATATTACATATAATTATACATATTCCATAATATTAACAAAAGAAAAAGAATGCTCAAACAACAATTTCTAGTAAAACGTGCTGAGAGCAGAACAATTAAGTTGACAACAACCCTTAGATTATATTTGTAGAGTAGTTAGTTTTTCTGTTTTCCAATGTTATGTTTATTACAGTTTCTATGCCACGTTTTACACCATTTTTGAATGGATCTAACTATCCTCTTAATAATCTGTAGAATTATACTATCCCAATTTTCGATATCATTGCTAATTCTCCACCTGGCTCTAAAGGCTATCAACTTTGGTAACAATCTTTAGCATCTTCAAAAAAGCGATTTCTCTAGTTGAGAAATCGCTTTTTTCATTAAAGTTGATACAGCTTCGTATACTTTTCTTGTAAATAGTTTGCTAAATATTTAGCATTTAAGCCTTCCCCTGTCGCCTCCTGTAGTAATTCAAACGGCTTTTTCAGTGCACCATATTGATGGACTTTATCTGTTAACCATTCCCGAATTGGTAGAAGCTCACCCTTTTCTAACAGCTCATCAAAGTTTGGAATATCTTTATCCATGGCATGCTTCCATTGCGCAGCATAAATCATGCCTAAAGCATAGGATGGGAAATAACCAAACATGCCTCCTGACCAATGCATATCTTGTAATACGCCTATTGCATCTGTTTCAGGACGAATACCTAAATATTCTTCGTACTTATCATTCCATACTTGCGGAAGATCCTTTGCTTGAAGATCGCCATTGAATAGGTCACGTTCAATTTCATAACGAATCATAATATGTAGTGGATATGTTAACTCATCCGCTTCAATACGAATAAAAGAAGGCTCTACCATATTAATTGCTCGAAGGAAATCAGCTAAAGCTATATCTCCAAACTGTGCAGGTGAATACTTTTGAAGGCGCTCATAGTTATGCTCCCAGAACTTTTCGTTCCTACCAACAAAATTTTCATAAAATAAAGATTGCGATTCATGGATACCCATGGATGTACCTGTTGCTAATGGTAAACCACCAAGCTTAGCATCGATGTTTTGTTCATACATGGCATGTCCACACTCATGAATTGTGCCAAAAATTGCTGAACGGAAATCATTTTCATCATATTTCGTTGTAATACGATTATCTCCATGATTCAACCCAATCATAAATGGATGCACACTTTCATCCAAGCGACCTGCCTCAAAGTCATAGCCTAGTTGCGCTAACATTTCTAATGATAATGCACGCTGTGACTCTCGCGGGAAATGCTTAAATAACATGCTTGTATCTGGTTTATTTGGTGAAGCTGTAATTTTTTGCACAAGAGAAACAATTGTTTCACGTAATTCACCGAATACTTGGTCTAAAACATCTGTCGTCATATCCGGTTCATATAAATCTAATAATGTATTGTATGGAGACCCGTTTTTAATACCCCAATATTGAATAAATTTCTTCTGCCAGCTTATAATTTCCTCTAAATAAGGTAGGAATGAAGCATAATTATTAGTTGCTTTTGCCTCTTCCCAAGCTGTTTCTGCTTTTGATTGTAGAATAACGTATTCTTTATATTCATCAGCAGGAATTTTTTTATTTTGATCGTAATTTTTGCGTACTTCTTCCACTAAACGCTGCGTAACATAATCGAGTTCTGCCTTTTGTGCCTCTAGAACAGTTAATAACTCCCCTAATTCTTCACTAGTTTGCATATCAAACAAGGAGGCGGATAATGTTCCAACTACCTCTGCGCGTTGTGCTAATCCCTTCTTAGGTGCACCAGTGCGCATATCCCAATAAATCACATTGAGCGCTTCTTCATAGTGCTGCATTTTTTTCACATAGTCTGTAAATTGTTGTACAGTCATACTATCATCCTCCTTTTTCACGCTACTAGTTTATCATATTTTCGAATATTTTGTATATTATGGACAAACTTCCCTTGTATAAATGGTAAGAAAATTTAATCTATTACCGCAGGAATAATATGCTCTTTAATTAATAACCATCTATCGCGTGGATTCATCATAAATTCTGATGTAATTGCCACAACCATATTCATTTTCGGTATACAACAAATCATATTGCCTCCATCCCCTATTGCTGCATATGTAAAAATTCCATCTTCTTGTCGTAGCCACCATAAATACCCGTAATTATTATCGTTCAACTCTGTTGTTTCACGAATCCATCTCTCAGGAAGAATCTCGTTATTACCCCAAACGCCATTGTTTAAATAGAGGTAGCCAAATCGTGCCATATCACGAGTAGTTAAAGTTAGCCCCCATCCACCTGTCGAGTTACCGTTTGGATCGTGAACCCACCCTTTTACGTTTTTCCCGAATAAATCATCAAACCCATATGCATCCATTCGATAGTCAGGAATTTCTTTCATGCCAAGCGGTGTAAATAAATGTTCATTCGCGAACGCACGAGCATTCTTGCCTGTACTTCGAGTAAGAATGGCTGACAGTAAATGAGCCCCTGCTGTGGAATACTTAAACGTGCCCACATCCCCCTTTTCCCCCATAATATCTAGCGTATACTGTACCCAGTCCTGTTGCTGACAAAGTATATCTAATGGTTCATGCCAGTCCTCAAATGGATATGGTACCGTCATCGTAAGAAGATGACGTAAAGTAATATCATGTTTTTTAGCATCTAAAATATATTCAGGGAAAAAATCCAACACTTTCTGTTCAACGCTTTTAATATAACCTTTAGCAATTGCGATACCAATAAGTGCAGATAGGACACTTTTTGTTATAGATGCTACATGATGAGTATCTTCACGACCTTTGCCATGAAAATATTTTTCATAAGCTAAACAACCATTTCTGGCAATAACAATGCCATTTATATTGCTATACTCACTTGTTATCGTCTGCTCTAGCTCGGATAGCTTATTACTGTCCATCTTTACGTTCTTCGATTCTACCATTTGCCAATTGATTGTTGTTTGCATAGGAACCTCCCAATGTTGGTTTTGTCATTTCTTCTTTACCGGAAAATATACCTCTGTTACATAATTTTCAGGAACATTTGCTAGATTTGGATCTGTTATGTATATTTCATATGGTGGCAGTATCAATTCATACCCCTCTTTTTCAGTCCATTCAATTAAATTAGCATAGACTGATGATAACTCTGGATAAGCTCCCTTTAACATTGATTTTGCACAAAGTCCTCCGGGTAAATCTCTTGTCCCTTTGACAGCCTCGGCTATTGGGATGGCAAACTCAGTATCATTGCCAGCAGGATTAAATTCAGGGCTATGGTAAATCGTCATCGGCTTACCAAGTAATGTGAGCTTCTCCGTCGCAATCTTTTGATATATTTCACTAAAATAATTGCCATATCCCGATGCATAGTCATCACTACTCATCATCTGGCGCTTATAAAGGATATTCATTGGCTTTGTTTCAACAAGCTGCACTTGAATATTTTCAAGGTAAGACATAATGGATGTACCGTTCTCTAAACATAAAATATCTTCGCTCATTTGTTTCAACGTATTTTCATAAGCCTTTATTTTTTCCCGCATTTCTCTTTCCTTCTGACGGAGCATTAAAAAGAGCTTTTCTTCTCCTTGATGTTCTTCCATTTCTATAATGGCCCTAATATCTTCAAGTGAAAATTGATAAGATTTTAGTCGATTTATAAAGAGCATCTTTTTTAATTGCTTAATAGAATAATATCTATAACCATTTTCTACATTAATCTCATCAGGATTAATTAATCCAATTTCATCGTAATATCGAAGTGTTTTTGTAGATACACCACATATTTTCGAGAATTCTCCTATTGAGAGCACAAAACCACCTCACTCAAAGATTTGTTATTGCTACAATTCATTTATACACCTTCCCCTTAGGGCAAAGTCAATCAAGATTTATGCTTTACTCCCTTTAACTTTCCTTGACTGAAAACTTTTATTGACCGTTTAGTACAAAAAAGATATTCTATTAATGTATGTGGGAGGAGGATAAATTTGAATAAACGAGGCAGACCCCGAGAGTTTGAGTATTCCTCAATTGTAGATGTCGCCATGAAAACCTTTTGGAAAAGAGGATATGAGGGGTGTTCTACACAGGATTTATGCAATGATACTGGACTTGGGAAAGGCAGCTTATACAATGCTTTTGGTAGTAAACATGAACTGTATGAACAAGTATTAGAACGCTATCATGAAACTGGGATTAGGGAACAAATGAAATTGCTAGATGCTCCAATCCTAGTTAAAGAACGATTAAGTAATTTTTTTCAATGGGCATTGAAAGAAGACTTTGAGAACAGTGATCAAAAAGGATGTTTATTAATTAATGCCGGCGTGGAACGAGCTCAAAACGATTCAGCGGTTCAGGAAATTTTCTCACGACATGTCGAGCTTCTTAGACAAGCTATTGAAAAAGTAATGGAGGAAGGATTGCAAACTGGCGAATTTTCAAAAAAGCAAACAGCTGAGGAATTAGCTAGTCTATTTTTAAGCAGTTATTACGGGTTTCGTGTTCTTAATGTTTCGATGCAAAATCGGATGTTGTCTGAGCAGATTATGAAAGGAACATTGGAATCTATTTTTGGCGCTTAGTGCGCTCTTTTTTAGCATCATTTTTGTACCAAGCGTTACAATAATAAATTAGGAGTGTTTTTATGCCATCGATTATTTATTTACTAGCTTTAGCAATTTTTTGTATGACTACATCTGAGTTTATGGTTGCAGGTATGATGAACGAGCTTGCTCTAGCATTTCGGGTTTCTGTATCTTCAATCGGGTATTTAATTACAGCTTATGCAGGAGCAATGGTAGTAGGAGGACCTATTTTAACTGCAACTCTTCTACGAATACGCAGTAAACAAGCATTATTATTTTTAATGTTTGTATTTTTAATCGGCCAGTCACTTGGAGCTATCGCTTGGAACTATGATAGTATGATGGTTTCACGCATTATTACCGGCATTGCTTCATCTTCAGCATTTGGTGTTGCCATTTCCTTTTCTGCAACATTGGTTCCCCCTAATTCAAGAGGAAAAGCTGCATCTATTGTTCTTGCAGGTTTAATGATCGCAACAGTCTTAGGCTTACCTATAACAACAGTTATCTCGCAAAATTTTGGCTGGCGTATTAGTTTTGGCTTTGTTTCTATTCTCGTACTAGTTTCCGGGATTTTGATTCAATTGTTACTACCATCTTCGCCAAACAAAGAACTATTAAACTGGAAAGACGAGCTCATGAGCTTTAAAAATATTCATCTTTGGGCAGCGTACATAACAAGTATGTTTATTATAGGTGGTACGTTTGCAGCATTTAGCTATTTCACGCCTATCTTTACAAATATCACAGGCTTTTCAAGCGCAAGTATTCCCTATTTACTTGCTCTCTATGGTAGTGCAACAGTAATCGGGAATATAGTGATTGGCAAGTTTGCTGATAAATATACAATGGAAACACTTTTGAGTGGATTGATTATTTTAATCGTAGCATTGTCTTTATTTGCTTTAGGTGCTGAAAATAAATACATTGCAGTTATTACGACTATTTTTATTGGCTTTACTGGTGTTGCAATGAATCCAGCTATGGTGGCGAGAGTGATGAAAACAGCTAATAATAGCACGATGATCAATACCATTCATAGTTCTTTTATTACGCTTGGTATTGTTATTGGTTCATCACTTGGCGGTCTAGGTATTAGTAAGGGATATGGCTATATATCACCACTGTGGATTGGCGTTAGTTTAGCTATCCTAGGATTACTATCATTATTCCCCTATTTACATAAAAGGAAGAAAAATTAATGGGTACTACATCACATGTGTTCCGATGACTATCAAGCTGTTTTTCAGCAAGTGTGCCTAAACATTCACCCTATTTTAAATTGCTCAATTTGAGTTGTATATACAAAAGAAGCTCTCCTCATCATTTTCACGATCAAGGAGAGCTTCTACTTTTATATAAATACGGGGAATTTTACTAGCTTTCAAAATCAATTATGCCTCGGCATAATTGCGTCCGGAATCGGCTTTGTGCTTGCACAAAGAACTCCTTTCCGATTTCCGTGACATCCGCCGGAGGCTTTAACTTCTTTCAGCGGATGTTTGGACACTCGCTGAAAAGTGACTTAAAACCGCATTCATCTAACCACCTATAGAGGTGGAAGACTACTGCTGAAAGAAGTTATATGTTCGGTTTCCAATCAAACATTTTTAAGAGCTAAAATTCAGGACAATAGATATATAGTTGGGGATCCAATATATCCTATTGACGAATAGGGTCTGATTACCTTATTTAGATGTTTCGGCAAATTTGTAATACTTGATTGACGGCTTCTGCTGATTGATGGAGCGCCGTTTTTTCTTCATTTGTCAGGTGCAATTCGATAACTGATTCAATGCCATTGCCACCTAATATTGTCGGTACCCCTAAAAATAATTCATGGTAACCGTACTCACCTTCTAAAAGGGCGATAGAAGGAATTATTTTTCGCTGATCTTTCATAATGATTTCTACCATTTGAGCACATGCTGCAGCTGGTGCATAATAAGCACTGCCATTCCCTAACAACCCAACAATTTCTCCGCCACCTTTACGTGTACGTTCTACGATTTGCTGTAGTCTGTCTTGCGGAATCAGTTTTTCTAAGGGAATACCTCCAGCATAAGAATATCGAATTAATGGCACCATTTCGTCGCCATGTCCACCTAAGACGAATCCTGAAACATCCTCTGGAGCAATTTGAAGCTCTTGTGCTACAAATGTATTAAAACGTGCTGTATCTAACACACCTGATTGGCCAATGATACGATTTTTCGGAAAGCCTGTTTCCTTATAGCAAACATAAGTCATAGCATCTACAGGATTGCTTAAAATAAGAACAATGCTGTTAGGTGCATAGTGTTTGATTTGTTTAGAAACTTGTTGAATGATTTTCGCATTCGTCGTCACTAAGTCATCACGACTCATACCAGGTTTACGAGGGATACCAGCTGTAATAATGACAATATTTGCTCCAGCTATATCCTCATAATTACTCGTTCCTTTAATGGAAACATTAAACTTTTCAATCGGTCCTGTTTGTAATAAATCCAGCGCCTTTCCCTTTGTCGGATTTTCCGCTTCTGGAATATCCAACAGAACTACATCTCCTAGCTCTTTTTGTGCTAAAAATAAGCTTAATGTCGCGCCTGTATGACCAGCTCCGATCACAGCGATTTTACTTTTTCGAAATGTCATTAAGCCTCACCTCGATTTTCAGTAGCTGCTGTTTCCGTCGTTTTTTTAGCACGCGTTGATGTTGTAGTCGGTGCTGGCTTTTTCTTTGGTGCTTCTGGTCCTTTAATCATTTGGAACACATCTTCATCAGGTCTCGGAATAACATGAGCGCCTAATAATTCACCGACACGCATTGCAGCGGCTTTTCCAGCTTCTACTGCTGCTTGGACAGAACCAACATCACCCTTCACGACGACTGTCACAATCCCACCATCAACAAACTCTTGCTTGACGATGGTTACATCTGATGACTTAATCATCGCATCAGCAGCTTCGTAAGAGCCTACTAATCCTTTTGTCTCAATCATTCCAATAGCGCTACTCATTCTCTTCACCTCGCATAACTTCCGTAGAATCAATAATACCTATAACAACTGCATCGATAGGTAATGGATTGTCTGTCATAATATATCGTGATGATCCACCACTCGTAATGAGCACATCATCTCCAATTCCCGCCCCGATCCGGTCAGCTGCTACAATTTCTGTGCGAATCGGCTGTTGATTGGAATCGATTGGTTGAATAATTAATAATTTTAAGCCATTCAACCCTTCTTCTTTACGTGTTGCCCATACACTACCTATCACTCTTCCCATCTGCATGAACTTCACCCTCTTTATTCTGCCTGGACTTTTCTAATTACTAGAGCGAATTGTTAACGTTTTATTCAACTCTCTTATTTTGTCATAAGCCAATGCTGTCACAATTGTTTTTTTAGGAACAACAATTTCCTTTGCTTCTATTTCAAGTACTTCTACCTGCGAAAGTAGCTTCTTATCAAAATGATAGATCGATGGTTTGTCAGCTTGGCTTACGACTGGAGGAAGTTCTTTGACATTCATTTGTTCATTCGCTTGAGCATTGACAATTTCTGCAAAGACACCTTGTTGGATTAAACCTGCATTTGCTTCATCTGTATCGATATGCATCTCCAATCGATAACGCTCAGAAACACGAATTATTACATTTGATAAAATAATGGGTCTTATACCCTCAACTTTGATTTGCACTGATTGTCCATCCGCTACTTGGAAGCGAGCACTGTCAGCTGGTGACATATGAATATGAGCTTGAGCAATAATGAGTCCTTCATTTAGCACGACACTGCCCTTTGGACCAATAAGTGTAACGGGGCTAGAGCCTTTTATATCTCCTGATACTCTTAAAGGCGGCTTAACCCCTAATTTCATTGCGTCTGTCCAGCTAATTTCTACTTGAGATAATGAACGAGCTGGACCTAAAATGCGTACCCGCTCAATGGACCCCTTTGGACCAGCAATAACAACTGTTTCCTCAGCAGCAAACTGGCCTGGCTGTGAAAGCTCAAACTTAGGTGTTAATTGATAATTCTCACCAAAAAGTTTCTCCACTTCCGCTTGTGCAAGATGTACATGTCGTGCTGATACACCAATAGGAATTTTTCCGTCATGTTGAGGGGAAGGCTGATTTTTCAAGACTTGCTGCAATACTTCTTCAACAATTTTTTGGACTAAATTTTCTTGCATCTAACCTCCTCCTTACGTCAATGATCTGACAATTCTTCCTTGCGCTTGCTGTTCAATAAAGCCCGCGTTCGCTTCATCTGTATCGATATGCATCTCTAAACTAAAATCGTTCGACACACGAACTACAACCCCACGAAATGTCACCGGTCGCTCACTATCCACTTCAACACATACTAGTTCATTATTTTGTACGTCCAATGCCAACGCATCTTCTTCCGTCATATGAATATGTGCCTGTGCAATAATGACACCCTGCTCGATCATTATTTCTTTTTCTTGATGAATTAATTTGATGCCAGCTGAACTTTCGATATCACCAGATTGCCTTAAAGGAGGGGTTAATCCCAATTTCATTGCATCTGTTCGACTGATTTCCACCTGTGTTGCCGCTCTTACAGGACCTAATACACGTACATTGTGAAGGACACCTTTTGGTCCCTCTATGGATACACGCTCTTTTGCTGCAAACTGTCCTGGCTGCGAAAGTTCAAAATCCTTTGTTAGCGCCGCATTTGGACCAAAAAGTGCTTGTAAATCCTCTTCACTTACATGTATATGCCGAGCTGAAATGGCCACAGGAAATGATTTTGTCGCTGTTTTCACGTTAGCCACCTCTATATCTTAATTACTGTTGAAAATGAATGGGCAGGATGAGGCACAATGTGATGCACCCTGCCCTTCTCTTTATGTGTTCTTTCCGTCGCTTCGGTTCTTCTTTCCGTCACTTTGGCTTTTCTTTCCGTCGGTTCGGACCTTCATTCCGTCGCTCTGGCTTCTATCCGTCGCTTTGACTCTTTTTTCCGTCACTTTGACTTTTCCTTCCGTCGGTTCGGACCTTTATTCCGTCGCTCTGGCTTCTTTCCTTCGCTTCGGCTTCTCTTTCCGTCGCTCCAGTGATTTCATCCGTCGGTTCGACTTTTCCTTCCGTCGGTTCGGACCTTCATTCCGTCGCTCTGGCT